>JBCBDI010000049.1:0-13847 GCA_038529885.1 Pseudomonadota bacterium | reverse complement strand
GTCCCCGCCCCGACTTCCATGTCATAAGGCTGCAAGATCGCGCAGCCTTGTTCCGCCCAATAATTTTGGAGGCGCAGGATCAGATCCTGAAAGCTGGCGGGTTTGTCTTTAGCGGCAGGTGCGGTCATCGGTCGGCTCTGGAAAAATTACCCGCACCGCCTACTCCGGTCTGCGCCGTCCGGCAAGCATTGGCCTGGTCTAATTCCAGTCAATCCCGGCGCCGTCTTCCTGCATGGCCCTCGCCCATTCGGTGCGCTCACCGCCTTTTTCTTTGTAGAGATAGCGCGGCTCCAGCAGGCGCATGGGGCCAGAGCGAAGCGCTTTGCGGGCCCGGACGAGCACGCGCTTGGCGTCCCCGCCCGGATAAGAATGCACGGGCAGGACCGCAATCTCGCCGGTCTGGCGCTCAATGATCGACAGGATACGCGCAAGATCCGCCGCCCGGTGGACCATTAAAAACACGCCTTTTGGGCGCAGCGCGAAGAGCATGGCATTGATCCAGTCTTTCAAAGGCAGGCTTTCCAAATAGGCCGCATCTTTGCCCGGCGCTGGGGATTGAATCGATCCGGATTCGAAGAAAGGCGGGTTGGAGAAGACCACATCAAACTTGTTTTGCCACTCGCCCGGGAGGTCAGCCGCGCTGCCAGCGCGAATCTCAACCCGGGCTTGATAATCATTCGCGTCGACGCCGCGCCTTGCGAGGTCTGCTATCGCCGCATCCAATTCCAGCCCGGTAAAGTGTGCCTGATGAGCGCGCCAGGCTGCAGGCAACAGAGCCCCACCCGCACCGCATCCGACCTCCAATGCGCGCCCAGAGACTGCTCTGTCGAGCGCCGCGGCGAGCAAGAGGCTATCGGTTCCGGCCCGAAATCCCGTTTTCGGCTGCAGGACGGTGACCCGGCCATTGTAGAACGCGTCGGACGTGTGCGCCGTCACGCATCTTTCTCCACTTCGCGCAGGATGAAGCGTGCCCGATCAGCCAAGTCTTCGCGCACCGTGATACGGATCGGCACCATGGGCCCGCGTCCATCAATCATCGCCGTGTGCTCGTCTAAGACAAAAGGTTCGATCCCCTCTTCCGAAAGCAGATGTTTGATGTAGGAAAGTTTCACCAAATCATTGGTGCGGAACACTTCTTCCACGCGATCACCTCAAAAATACTACATGCGGTGGCTTACCGCAGCTCAAACCCATCAAATTTGCGCTATCTCTATGGAAAGCTGGCAGAAAGTGAAATAGGACGTCTCGCGTGACTGCGCAAACAAACCCAACAGCCACCGAAGAGATCGGACGAATTGTCGAGCGCTTGCAGACCATGCTGGCGGACGATCTCAAGGCGACGGAACGACTCCTCATTGAGCGCGCGAAAAGCCCAGTGGATGTGATCCCGGATCTGTCCGGCTATATCGTTTCCGCCGGTGGCAAGCGCCTACGTCCGATGATTACGCTCGCCGCGGCTCATGCTTGCGGCGGCGCTGATCACGGCACACACGCGCTCGCAACGGCGGTTGAGTTCATTCACACTGCGACTTTGCTGCACGATGACGTGGTCGATGATAGCGACCTGCGACGGGGCAAGAAGGCGGCGAAGAATGTTTGGGGCAATAATGCCTCCATCCTCGTTGGAGATTTCTTGTTTGCCCGCGCCTTCACGTTGATGGTCGAGACCGGCAAGATTGAGATCCTTAAGATCTTGTCTGACGCCTCCTCTGTGATCGCAGAGGGAGAAGTGCGCCAGCTTGCAGCTGCAGGCCGCACCGATCTGCCGACCGAAGAATACCTCGCCATTATCGAAGCAAAGACCGCAGCCCTCTTCGAAGCTGCTGCTGAAGCCGGGGCTTTGTCTGCCGGTAGCGCAGGTGAAGCGCATGCGAGCGCGCTTGCGGCCTATGGTAAAAATCTCGGCCTCGCCTTCCAGATCATTGATGATGCGCTCGATTATGGCGGCACGACCTCTGTGATTGGCAAAGCTGTGGGCGATGATTTCCGAGAAGGCAAAACCACGCTGCCGGTGATCATTGCGCGTCGCCGCGGGAACGCCGAAGACCAAGCCTTTTGGGACCGCGTGCTCAACCCCGAACAGCAAGAAGACGGCGACCTTTCGCACGCCATCCATCTGATCCGAGCCTCAGGCGCCGCCGAAGCCACTCTGGTCGAAGCGCGGGCCTATGTGGACCTTGCCAAGACAGCTTTGCGGACACTGCCGCAAAGCGAATGGACGCAGGCCCTGTCAGATCTGGCAGATTTCTGCATCAGCCGCGCCCACTAGCGGGGAAACGCGGGCCGTCCTCGCGCGAAAATCACAGACTTTGACTTGCCTGTAAGGCCGGACGCTGAGACAAAGCAAATCATGTGGCGTGCGTTCTTAATCTCGGCTTCGTGCCTGGCGCTCTCGGCCTGTGTTTCAGGCCGGGTGGGACCGTCTTTCGAATTCCTCGAACGCGCCGAATCGGATGCCAAATTGCGCCGCGATATTAGCGCACTCAGCACCTATGCGGTGGCGAAATATGCCGGTCTCACAGATGATGCCTACACCTCCGCGCGGCATTATTCGAAACTCTTACGCACGGTCCAAGATGACCCATGGGTGGCCGAGCAAGCGATCTATTCGGTGCTGCGCATTGGCGATGTCGACCGCGCCATCTCGCTCGCCAATCGCCTACCCCGCGCGACCATAGACGAGACCGAGCTGCCGCGCCTCCTGCTGGCGGTCGATGCCACCAAGCGCGGTGACGATTCAGCGCTCCTGGCCAATCTCAACCAGCCTTGGCGCAGCGATTTCCACGCCATGCTCGCGCGCAGCCTCGCAGCTTGGAATATGCTGGAAGATGATCCCGAAGCGGCGATTTCATTGCAACAGCAAGCGGGCGGCCAAGATGGGCTGCACACGCTGATGAGCCAAACGCTCAGCGCGCTGATGAAAGTCAATATTGGCGAGACCGAAGAGGCCCGCGAGGACCTTGCCTATTTGTGGCAGATCAATGCGCGTCTCGCCCTCGGTGTAGAGACGGAAGCCCGTCTGCTGGCACTGGCCGGAGAAAATGATCTGGCGCGGCAACGCCTTCGAGAGTTCCGCCAGGATGTGGGCCGCCATCCCGCCTTGCTGGCGCTTGGCCGCGAGATCGAAGCAGGTGACGTAACCGCCCCCGCGCCAATGAGCGCAGCCAAAGGGACGGCCCTTGCCTTCTACCTCACCACGGCACCGCAAGCGGGCGCGCAATATGGTGACCTTGCCGCGGCCTATTTCGCGATGGCGGTCTATCTCGACCCGGACTTGGATGCTGCCAAAGCCCTATGGGCCGATACGCTAGACCAGGCCGACCGGCGCTATGATGCGATCCAGCTCTTAGAATCGATCCCGGAAACCTCCGTCCACCACACCAGTGCACAGGGACAATTGGCCTGGGCGCTGCGCCGTGAAGGCCAAGATGATGAGGCGCTGCGCATTGCTCGCGCCACACTGGAGCGAACTGACAATCGTAATATCCGCGTTCAGCTCGCAGACCTGCTCCAATCCTTAGATCGCGATGGCGAAGCCGAAGATACGTTCACCGACATCATCGAGGCTGACGAAGCCTTGGGAGAATATGATTGGCGGATCTATTTCGCTCGCGGCAGCGCGCGGGAGCGTCTCGGCGAGTGGCCATTGGCGGAGAATGATCTCAAGACCGCGATGAATCTTCGGCCAAATGATCCGACCATCATGAACTATCTCGGCTATAGCTGGATCGATCGCGGTATAAATCTGGACGAAGGCCTGAGCCTGATCGAGCGCGCCTTGCGCCTCGCGCCCGACAATGGGGCGATCACGGACAGTCTCGGCTGGGCGCATTATAAGCTCGGCAATTATGAGCGCGCGATATTCTATCTCGAACGCGCCACTGAGTTGGAGCCGGACATTTCCGAAATTCTCGACCATCTCGGCGACGCTTATTGGCAAGTCGGGCGGTTTAAAGAAGCGGGCTACCAGTGGGAACGCGCGCTGAAATATGCTGTTGATGAGGATGAGCGCGATCTTTTGAATGCTAAACTCAATGGCGGCATTGCGCTTTTGCAAGCGGTAAACGAAGAGCGATCCCCGGCCTATCCATGACCCGGTTGCAAGAGATCGCTCCCGCCAAAGTTAATTTGTCCCTCCATGTTGGACCGCCGAAAGAGAACGGTCGGCACAATCTGATTTCGCTCGTGTCCTTCGCCGATGAAGGCACCGCGGACGTGCTAACGGCAGAACCGGCCAGCCATTTTAGCATCGCCATAGATGGCCCTTTCGCGAAGCAGACCGGCCCGGCCAAAGACAATCTCATTTTGAAAGCGGCCCGCGCAATGAATGATGCGCTGGACGGCAACGCGCCGCCGCTCGCCTTTCGGCTGCAAAAGAATCTGCCTTGCGCGGCCGGGATCGGCGGTGGGTCTGCGGATGCAGGCGCGGCGCTGCGGCTGATCATCCGCGCCCATGGCGGCGACCGGGTCCAGGCTCTGGCTGAAACCATTGCCCCGCTTTTGGGCGGTGATGTCCTCGCCTGTCTGATCAATCTGCCAGGCCTGATGAGCGGCGAGGGCGAGAGTTATGACCCCGTCTTGAGTGTGCCGAAAATTCCCGCGCTCTTGGTCAATTCGGGGGTCGCATGTCCGACTGGCCCCGTCTTCCAAGCCTATGATCAAGCCGTGCCAAATGCCGTTCCAGAGCATCCTCCTTTGCCTGACAATCGAACGGCGCTGCGTCCGTTTTTGTCTTGGCTGAAAGACAATACTGAAAACAGCCTGCAAACGCCGGCGATCAGTCAGTTCCCTGAAATCGCAGATACGCTTGGCAGTTTGCAAGCATTGCCGAGCGTGCGCTTCACGCGAATGAGTGGATCAGGCGCAACCTGTTTCGCGCTGTTCGAAAACCTGGAAGCAGCGGAAACGGCAGGTGCGCAATTGGCGTCGCAATATCCAGACTGGTGGGTGCGGTCGACATTGCTGGGAGGCGCCTAGTGCCAGGGTCGATTTGGATGATCGGTGCATCCTTTGCCGCCTTCGGCTTCGCCTTCAGTCTGCTGGCGGCGGCTTTGGTCAAACGCAGCGGGATTGTCGACGCGCCAGACAGTGAGCGAAAAACGCAAAGCTTCGCAGTTCCCCGCCTCGGGGGTGTGGCCATCCTGGTCGGCACGCTGCTTGGATTTGCGCTTGGGTTTTTGCTCCTTTTCACCCGCAACGCCGTCAGTTTAAGTGATGGATTTTCAGAACTTTACAGCCAAATCCTTATCCTCATTCGCGGCCAAGAATCGGCCTTTGCTTTCGTCGCCGTGGCCTTTTTGATTGGCCTCTGGGACGATATTTGGACCGCCAACACAAAACTGAAACTCCTTATTCTCGCGCTCGCATGCTTTGGGGCCGCTGTCCTTGGCACCGTGCCAGAGGCCGTGTCTACGCCTTGGGGAGATGTGACCCTTCCGGCGATCCTCATCATTGGCAGCGCGCTTTGGATGCTGGTGTTTTCCAATGCTGTGAATTTCATCGACGGCTCAAATGGTATGGCTGGCGGATCGCTCGCCATCATGTTTGTCGGCCTCGCCAGCACCGGAGCCGTTTCCGGGGATTGGTCTTTGAGTGTTTGGTGGTTTGTCTTGCTCGGCGCGCTTGCCGGCTTCTTGCTGCATAATTTGCGCGGCACGCTTTATCTCGGTGACGCGGGCGCCTTGGGGCTCGGCGCACTATTCGCGGCTTTGGGTTTGCTGTCAGGACTCGAAGTCTGGACCATCGCCACGCTCGCCCTGCCCTTCCTATTAGATGTTTTGTTGACCTTGGTCTGGCGCGCCAAGCATGGTCGCAATTGGCTCGCACCGCATTTGGACCACGCCTATCAAAGGCTCATTGCCTCGGGTTGGACGCATATCGAAGTAGCGGTTCTGTATTGGGGGCTTTGCGCCGCTTGTGGCGCCGCGGCCTATATCGGCGCGCTTGCAGGCGGCGCAGCGCCGTTTGCGATCTTTTGGGCGCTATGCCTCGCTGGAATTGGGGTCTGGGTTGGACACAGACGGACCGCCAAGCCCAGCAATCTCGGCAGCTAATCCCTCAGGCCCAAAGGTTTCCGCGCGTAGATTTGGTCGGCACGACCAAGCCACGGGCAGCATCAACAAGACCAATGCGCCGCCCGCGACACTTGCTTCGACATTGCCTTTTCCGGTGGCATTGGTCAGGCCCACATAAAGCAAGAAGAGCCCAAAGGCCGTTCCGATTAGGCCGAGCAGAAACAGCGCCATTCGCCACGGCGCCGAATACCCATGTTTGATTTGCAAGCCTGGATTGACGCGTGACAGGGTCTCTGAAATCGCGACGATGAGGCCAAAGAACTCATCACGCGCACCGCCTTGATCGGTATATTCAATCTTGGTCGTTCCGGCATCTGTGGTGAGATGCAGCCACGCACTGCGGGTACCGCGATAGGTCACTGTGTTCCAGCTCGCATCGGTCACGTCGGCCAGGTTCAAAGCCTGAACGCCGCCGCGCCGCATCAAATGATCGTCTTTAATTGCCCAGGTTTGGGCTTTGCGGACGGGCGCCGGTTTGAAAGTATATTCGCGCACGTCCGCGTCGCCTTACATGTTTGGATAGGCTGGACCGCCGCCACCCTCTGGGGTGACCCAGTTAATGTTCTGGTTCGGGTCTTTGATATCACAAGTCTTACAGTGGATGCAGTTCTGCGAGTTGATCTGGAAGACCGGCTCCTGGCCTTCTTCTTCGATCCACTCATACACACCCGCTGGGCAATAGCGCTGTGATGGACCTTTAAAGACGTCGTACTCTGACGCTTTCTGCAGGCCGAGGTCAGAGACTTTTAAATGCTTCGGCTGGTCTTCCGCGTGATACGTGTTGGTGAAAGACACATTGGTCAGCTTATCGAAGCTCAGCACCCCATCGGGCTTTGGATATTCGATCGGCTTACACTTGCTCGCGGGCTTCAAATATTCATGGTCCGCTTTGCCATGCTTGAGCTGCGGGATGTAGCCGAAGCCGACCAGATAACGCATCCACATGTCGGGCATGCCGAGCACGGCGCCTGGCATTGTGCCGAACCGTCCCATCAACGGCTTCACATTGCGCACGCGCGCAAGATCGGTCCAGACCCAGCTGTCACGAACGGCTTGGTCATAGGTGGCAAGCTCGTCGCCAGCACGCTCGGCGCGGATCGCCGCGACAGCTTCTTCAGCCGCCAGCATGCCGGTCTTCATCGCATTGTGCGTTCCTTTAATGCGCGGCAGGTTCACGAACCCTGCTGAACAGCCAATCAGAGCACCGCCTGGGAAAGACAGTTTCGGGATCGACTGAATGCCGCCTGACGTAATCGCCCGCGCGCCATAGGCTTCGCGTTTGCCGCCTTTCAGGAATTTCGAAATATCGTCGTGATGCTTGTAGCGCTGGAACTCGTCATATGGAGAAAGATGCGGGTTCTTATAGTTTAAGTGCACCACGTAACCGACAGAGACATAATTCTCGCCACCTTCTGAGAAGTGGTAAAGGAAGCCGCCGCCGCTGCCGTCTTTTTCTTGCACGGGCCAGCCAAATGTGTGCTGGACGAAACCGGCTTTAAACTCTGGATGATCGGCCGGGACCTTCCAGACTTCTTTCAAACCAATGCCGTATTTTTGCGGATCGCAATCGGCTTCAAGGTCATACTTGGCTTTGACATCTTTGGTCAGCGAGCCGCGCGCGCCCTCAGCGAAGAAGACATATTTGCCGAGCAGCTCCATACCGGGCTCATAGTCTGGCTTTTGGCTGCCATCTTCGGCAATGCCCATGACGCCCGCGACCACGCCGCGGACTTCGCCATTCTCGCCATAGACGACTTCTGAAGCGGCAAATCCTGGAAAGACTTGAACTTCCAACTCTTCCGCACGCTCACCGAGCCAGCGGCAAACATTGGCGAGCGAGCCGATGTAGCAGCCATGATTGTGCATAAAGGGCGGGAAAGCGAAGGTTGGCATCGCCATCGAGCCATTCGGTCCGAGCAGCTTATAAGTATCAGCGCCGACTTCTGTGCGGATCGGGCGATCATCGCGGGTGCGCCAATCTGGGATCAGCTCGTCGAGCGCTTTTGGATCGAGCACCAGGCCTGAGAGAATGTGCGCGCCAATCTCGCCGCCTTTTTCCAGAACGACGACTTCAAGTTCTTCCCCGGCCTCATTGGCCAATTGTTTGGCGCGAATGGCTGCGGCGAGGCCCGCCGGGCCACCGCCAATAATTACTAGGTCAAACTCCATCGACTCGCGTTCGCTCATCACATCTCTCCTCGGAACCTGGCGGCAGCTCTTGCGCGCCCGTTACGTATAATCCACTATCTGAGCATCTCTTTAGCCAAAGTTTACAAGGTCTCAATGCCCCAAAATGCCTCTGCCGCAGCGTTAAAGGCGCTCACCGAGTGGTGGGAGGATATGGGAGTGCCTGTCGACCAGGGTGAAATTGACGCGGTTTTACGGGCTCAATCCACCGCAGTCCCGGGCTCGACCCGGGATCTCGCGCCGTCAAATTCGGAAGGTCCGAGGGAGACCCCGGATCAAGTCCGCGGCAGTCGGACATCTCGGCGCAATGCCTCCAAAACCCTGCATGACTGGCTGCAGGAGGCCGAATCCCTCGCAGCAGGCGCTGATTCGCTGGAAGCCTTAAAAGCCGCCATTGAGAGCTTTGAGGGCTGCCCGCTGAAGCAATTGTGCGAGAAAACGGTGGTCTATGATGGGGCGCTGGATGGGCCCGTTATGGTCCTTGGCGAGGGCCCGGGTGGGCAAGAGGACCGCATTGGCCTGCCCTTTGTGGGCAAGGCCGGGCAATTGCTCGACAAAATGCTGGGCGCGATCGGGCTCGACCGCAAGACCAATACATTCATCTCCAACGTTAATTATTGGCGCCCCCCTGGAAACCGAAACCCAGAGGCTGAAGAGCTCGCCGTGTGCCGTCCATTTGTGAACCGGATGGTGGATCTTGCGCAGCCCAAGATCATCATTGCCACGGGCGGGGTTGCGGCAAAGTCATTGCTCGACACCAAGACCGGGATTATGCGGCTGCGCGGCTCGGAGCGACCGTTCCAAACGCCGGCTGGGACGAGCGTGCCAATGGTGCCCATGTTCCACCCCGCCTATTTGCTGCGCCGCCCGCAAGACAAAAGCCGCGCCTGGCGGGATTTGCTTCTGGTCCAAGCGCGGCTGAAAGAAATGGGCGTATCGGTCTAAATGCCCGCCCCGCTCTCAATCATCATTCCAGCCTATAATGCTGAAGCGGTGCTGCCGCTTTGTTTGAGTTCGCTGATGGCCGGCTTGGAAGCAGGGCTCATCCGCGAGGTGATCGTGGTCGATGGCGGCAGCGAGGATCAGACCCGGCGTTTGGCGGAAGGCGCAGGCGCGAGCGTGGTCTCTGCGCCGGATCGCGGCCGCGCTGCGCAGCTGCGCCAGGGCATGGAGGCAGCCCGCGGCGAGTGGCTGCTTTTCCTGCATGCTGATACGGCGCTGTCCCGCGATTGGGCCGAAAGGGCGCAAGCGCATATAGCAGAACGTCCGGACAAGGCCGCAGCCTTTACCCTCGCCTATCGCTCTGACCATCCGATGGCGAAAGTGGTGGCGCGCCGGGCCAATTGGCGGGCGCGGGCACTGGGTCTGCCTTATGGCGATCAGGGCCTCCTCATCTCCCGCAAGCACTATCAAGAGGTCGGCGGATATGCCGACACGGGATTTATGGAAGATGTCCAAATCATTCGCGCGATCGGTAAGACGCGGCTCTCCATCTTGTCAGCCGAAGCGCGCACGGATGCCTCTAAATATGACCGCGATGGCTGGCGCAAACGCAGCTGGCACAATGCCTTCCTGATCACGCGATATTTCCTTGGCGCGGACCCAGAAAAATTGGCAAAGTCCTACTCATAGGGGCTCAAAATCGAGGGTGCACCATGTCGCTAGAGGCAAGCTGGGACGAAGAGTTGCAGACAGGCTACATTTATCTGCCAGATCACCCAGGCGCTGGTACGCCGGGTTGCGTTGCCCGCTCAATTGATGTTTTCGCTTTCGACGAAGCCCTTCGCGGAATGCAGATCATTCTCGATGTGGACGAACAGAACCGAGTAATTGGAATTGAAGTGGTCAAATGAAGCGTCCTCAGATCTACATCTTCGCCAAACCGCCCCGCATCGGCCTGGCAAAAACCCGCCTCGCCGAGGGATTGAACTCTAGTGTCAGTGCGCGCCGCATCGCGACCGCTCTGCAAGCCAAAACCGTACGCGAAGCCCTGCGCGGGCCGTGGGAAACTGTGCTCTACACCGCGCCAGACAAAGAGCTCGACAATTCGCTGGGCGGGATTTGGCCGGTGCATCTCGAACGCCGAAGCCAAGGCCCTGGCACGCTCGGCGATCGCTTAAGCAAGGGCCTGCGCGAAGCACGACCTGGCCCGGTGCTGTTCATTGGCAGTGACGCTCCAGAGGTCTCCACCGCGCTGTTGCGCCAAGCGGTGCGCTCGCTGAGTCGTCATGATGCCGTCTTTGGTCCAACTCGGGATGGCGGCTTCTGGCTGTTCGGCATTAACAAATCGGCGCGCACGCCAAGCCCGTTTCATGGGGTACGTTGGTCTAGCCCGCATGCCATGGAAGATGTCTGGGCGAACTTGCCCGACCAGGCCAAGATCGGCGTTCTGCCTGAACTGATCGATATTGACGATGCTGAAGATTGGAACAGCTGGCAGGACCGCCATCAGGATGAGGTCGATGCTCATCGTGAGACGCAAGAACACCCTGCTGAAGGGAAGCCCAAAAAAGGCTTCTTCGCCCGTCTCTTCGGACGCGGCTAGCGCGCGGTCAGCGCTGCATTGATCAGCCGTTTCAATTGTTTTGGAAACGCCTGATCCAGCGCGGCATAGCCGTCCTCGCCAAAAATCCCGGTTAGCGTCGGCGTGGACACGCCATAATAATTGATCGCCCCGAGCAGCTGATAGACGACTGCGAGCGCCTCGGCGTCGGTCGCATTATGCCAATTGGGGATCGCTTTGACCTTGGCGATCAGCCCTTCCAGGAACGCCTTCAAATACCACGTCCCGGCCGTATCTACCCGGCGCTTATTGTCCAGCAATTCACGCATTAGAAGCCGCGTCGCATTGGGGCTCAATGTGGTCGGATTATGCAATTGCAGAAGATAGGCTTGCAGGCTCGCAATCGGGTCAAACGCCGCCAATTCCTCGCCTTTTGAGAGATCATCAAATCGGACAGAGATCCGCTTCAGCACCTCACCATAGAGTTTCTCTTTGCTGCCAAAGTGATGCAGCAATGCCTGCTTGGTGAGCCCGAGTTCATTGGCGATCGCCGCAATGCTTGCGCCATAGAAGCCGCGCTCCGCAAACAGGGCTTCAGCATTGTCTAAGAGTTGTTCTCGCGTGTCGCTCGCCATCTGGTGATCCTTGCAAACTTGACAACCTACC
The DNA here is from genome assembly GCA_038529885.1 of Pseudomonadota bacterium. Classification (GTDB taxonomy): domain Bacteria; phylum Pseudomonadota; class Alphaproteobacteria; order Caulobacterales; family Hyphomonadaceae; genus Henriciella. The sequence continues at coordinate 2,417 of JBCBDI010000049.1, read as the reverse complement.
ATACGGTAAGTATGTCGACTTACCAAGCGGTAAGTTTATGATTTCGCATGAGGAGGAACGCATTATGGATCGCGATACAGAATTGCAGCTGATCGATGAGCTTCTATCGATCAAAGCCGACAAGACTTTCTTCTTGGACGAGGCCGTCGCCCGCAGTCCGGTCGAACATTATACGAGCCAAGAGCGGTTCGACTTGGAACGCGCGCACATCTTTCGCCGCCTGCCCATGATCGCGGCGCATACAAGCGAGATGTCAGAGCCTGGGGCTTTTGTCCGCCGAGAGGTGGCAGGTGTCCCGATCCTCCTCACCCGCGACAAAGCCGGTCAGGTGAATGCGTTCTTGAATGCCTGTCGCCATCGCGGCACGCGCCTGGTCGATGAGGAGGCGGGTTGCAAGCATCGCTTCACCTGCCCCTATCATGCTTGGACTTATGCCAATACGGGCGACCTATTGGCTGCGCCGCATTTTGATCAAGGCTTCACCGGGCTCGAAAAGAGAGAGCTCGGCCTCACCAAAATCCACTGTCAGGAACGTTTCGGTTTTATCTGGGTCACGGTCGATCCTGACGGTGAAACGGATCTCGATGACTTTATCGGCGATCTAGCGGGGGAACTCGATGCGCTTCATATGGAAGATCTCTATGTCGCTCACCAAGACTTGCCAGTGCATCAGGCCAATTGGAAAATTTTGGTCGAAGGCGGGATAGAAGCCTATCATTTCAAAGTCGCCCACCGCACGACGATTGGTCCCCACTTCGAAGACAATCTCTCCTCCTACCGGATGTTCGGCGCGAATATGCGCTCCATCTTGATGCGTACCAGCATGGCCAAACTCGCACCTGAGACCCGCGACACGTGGCGCTTACGAGACCATGCACAAGTGCTCTACACGCTTTTCCCGGGCTCCTCACTGCTGGTTCAATCGGATCATATTTCTTGGATCCAGTCAGAACCGATTGGCCCAGGCAAAACGCGCCTAAGGCTCTCAACCCTCGCGCCGAAAGCCGAAGCTGAGAAGGCCGATCATTGGAAGCGCAATCACGAGATCACGCGTGTCACGCTGGACGAAGATTTTGTGATTGGCGAGAGCATGCAAAGCACGCTGTCTTCGGGCGCCAATGAGCACATGCTGTTCGGCCGTTTCGAAGGCGCACTCGATGCGTTCAACCAGGCCGTCGACGCGTGTCTGACTCGCCTTGGTCCTCAGGCTGTGGCAGCTGAATAGGCATGTCGTCTGAAGCCATTGCCGCGCAAGCGGACCTGCATCATCAATACTTTCTCGGCCTCCAGCTCATGGTGGCGGTTGAGGAAGGCAAAGCCACCGTCTTTGACTGGATGTTCCGCCTGTTCCGACGCCAGCATGAGGCAAAGTTTCTCTCCAGCTTTGAGAAGCTTGGCCTCGCCGGACAGCCGCATGCCGTCGCCTGCGCCAAATATCATGTTCTCTCAAATGGCATGGGCGGCGTCGCGGTCGAATATATGGAAGAGTCCGACACCAAAGCCTGGGTGCGCTTTCGCTATCCGCGCTGGATGTATGCAGGCCCCGCCATTTGCGGCATCCCGGTCGAAGCGAGCCGCGGCTTCCTGCATGGCTGGTACGCGCAGAATGGCGTGAGCCTCGGCAATCCGCGATTGGGCTATGTCTGCGTCTCAGAAGATGTGACCGGCCAGTTTGGGCTGTGCGGTTATTTCAAAGAATATGATCACGACCTGTCGGACGAAGAACGACTCCAATTTGCGCCAGATGAGCGTCCGCCTCCATTCGACCCGGCGGCTCAGCCCGCCCCGCCGGCCTCTGAATGGTCGGAAGAACGCCTCGCCAAAGCCAATCGCAATTATGCGATGGAGTATATCCGCAATGGCCTCAAAGCCTTGGCCGATGTGATCGGCACAGAGCGAGCGCGCGCGCTTGGACAAAAGGCAGCGCGGCTGACCGGACTTCAGAACTTCCCGGCGCTTGCAGCAGCGATTGGCGCAAAGGATGGCGATCACGAGGATGCCGCCAAGTTCCTGATCACGATTATGGCCGGGATGGGCGACAGCTGCGTTGAGCATGAGGCGGCAGCACCCCGCCGCGTTATCGAACAAACGGGCCTTCGCATCGCGCGCGGCCTGGAAGGCGAAGACCGCAAGACGCTTCTCCTGTGCTGGACCGAGCTCTGGCGCGGCGCCCTTCACTCGCAGCGCGAGTTTCTAGAGGTCGGTGCTGAGATCGAAGCTGATCGGATCGTCTGGACACTTGCGCCGAGCTAGCCCGCCTTATTCTGGCACTGCGAAAATGTGGGCGATCATGTTCGTGCCCTCGAAGACAGCTGTGTCTTCGACATTGATCCCATCCTCAACGAAGGAGAAATCGAGGACGCGGTCGCCATCGACATCGGTGTGCAACATGACCAGGAATTTTGAGCCTGCATCCG
>JBCBDI010000048.1:0-13860 GCA_038529885.1 Pseudomonadota bacterium | reverse complement strand
TTCTACAGCTCATGAACGAAAAGCTCGATACCCGCGAACAGATCCTCCATGCCGCTATGGAGCGTATCATGCACTATGGCTACGCCAAGACGACAATGGCTGAAATAGCCCGCGATTGCGGGATGTCCGCCGGCAACATCTATCGATTCTTTGCCTCAAAGATAGACATTGCAGAGGCCATGGCGCGGAAACTCAATATGGAAATAAATGCCCAGAATGCCGCTCTGGTTAGGGGCAAGGGCACCGCGATCGAGAAAATGCGCCGCTTTCATCGCAACGCGATGACAACCACGTTTGAAAAACTCGACAAAGACGCCAAGGTTCTGGAAGTCGCCGAGGTTCTCTCAAGCGAACGCCCGACATTTGCCAATGAGGAAATGGCGCAAGAACGCGTCTATCTCGTGCAAATCCTCGAACAGGGTATCTCTGAAGGCGATTTCGCACCGATGGAAAACCCTCACTTTATCGCCGAAATGATGCAATCAGCCACGATGAAGTTCCGCTATCCACAGCTCTGGTCGCGACTTACGCTGCCAAAACTGGAACGCGAACTGGAAGGTGTCATGGACATCATCCTGGCCGGGTTAAGCGTTCCTATCACATCGCGTGAGTTATTGAACGCTGAATAATTTTCAAATCGTTCATTGAATTTTATTTTTGGGATCTTATATCGAGCTTATGGGCAGCGAATGGTCGCAGCTCATAACGCTAAGAAGGATAAATCCCATGCGTGTTTCCTCCCCCGCCGAAGCTCGTGTCAGCTTCATCGCCTCAGCGCTCTCATTCCCACTGGCTGTTGCCGGTGCGGTTCTGACACTTGGACTGTTCGGAACGATTGTATGAGTATGAGATAACGCCCGGTCTGTTTCCCCTGCAGACCGGGTCGATTTTCCTCGCAACCAGTTGACTTATTCGACTGTAACGGACTTCGCCAAATTGCGTGGCTGGTCCACATCCGTCCCTTTCTCGACTGCAATATGATAAGCGAGCATTTGAACGGGCAACGCGTACAGTATCGGCGCCACGAACGGATGACATGTTGGCAGCTCAACACCATTCTCCGGCGTCTCACCCGCATCCTGCAATCCGGCTTTATCGCTGATCAAGAGCACCTTACCGCGGCGCGCGGCGACTTCCTGCAAATTCGACAGTGACTTGTCAAAAAGATCATCATGCGGCGCGACGAATACCACCGGCGTCTCTTCGTCAATTAGGGCTATGGGACCATGCTTGAGTTCGCCGCTGGCATAGCCTTCGGCGTGAATATAGCTGATTTCCTTCAGTTTCAGGGCGCCTTCGAGCGCGATCGGATAGTGCACGCCGCGGCCGAGATAAATCACGTCTCGGGCCTTTGACAGAGTCCTAGCCAATTCAGCGATCGGGGCATCCAGCGCGAAACTCTCGGAAATCAGACGCGGGATGCCGCTGAGGGCATTCACGAGTTCGACTTCCTGGTCGCGTTCAATCGTCCCCCTGACCTTTGCGGCGGCAATCACCGCCGCGGCCAGTGCGCAGAGTTGTGCGGTGAAGGCTTTAGTGGATGCCACGCCAATTTCAGGCCCAGCCAGCGTGGGCAGAACCAGATCGACTTCTCGCGCGATCGTGGAGGTTGGCACGTTGACGACTGCGGCGGTCTTCAGACCGGCATGCTTGCAATATCGCAAGGCCGCCAGCGTATCAGCGGTCTCGCCCGATTGGCTGACAAAGAGCGCCAGGCCGCCCGTTTTCGGCAGCGCCGGCTTACGGTATCGAAACTCTGAAGCAATGTCTGTTTTGACAGGCACACCGGCAATTTGCTCAAACCAGTATTCGGCTACGCAAGTCGCGTAATACGCTGTGCCACAGGCGACCATGTGAATGTGTGTGACATTGGCCCAGTCGATTGCGGCTTCATCACCCGGTAACTTAATCGTTTGTTCAAGCGCGTTCACATAGGCGCCAATCGTACGCGCCGTGCTGTCGGGTTGCTCAAATATCTCTTTCTGCATGAAGTGGCGATAATTGCCTTTCTCCACAGCAGCGCCGGCGGCCTGAACGAGTGATTGCGGACGCGAAACTTCCGTACCGGATTCGTCGTAAATCGCATAAGCATCATGGTGGAGCACGCACCAGTCACCCTCTTCGAGATAGATGACACGGTTCGTAAACGGCGCAACGGCCAGAGCATCCGAACCGAGAAACATTTCATCGTCGCCAACGCCAATCACCAATGGTGAACCTTTGCGGGCGCCGATCAACAAGTCATCATGCCCTTCGAACAGAATGCTGAGCGCAAATGCGCCTTCAAGATCCGACAGCGAGGACCTGACCGCCGAAACCGGATCTGCCCCGCCGTTCAAGTGGGAAGAAATCAAATGCGCAATCGTTTCCGTGTCAGTTTCCGTTTCGAAAATATGGCCAGCTTTTTCCAGGCGCGTGCGCAGATGTCTGAAATTCTCAATAATTCCATTGTGCACCAACGCGACTGGGCCTGAGACATGTGGGTGCGCGTTTTGTGTGTTCGCGGCCCCATGCGTAGCCCATCTTGTGTGACCAATGCCGACCGAGCCAGCAATCGGGGTTTCTATCAACAGAGACTGCAAGTTCGAGAGTTTTCCAGCCGCGCGGCGGCGATCGAGCTTTCCGTCGTCCAGCGTTGCAATGCCGGCACTGTCATAGCCGCGATACTCCAGTCGGCGCAAAGCCTCCATGGCTCGATCTGCCGCCGATCCCTGGCGACTGAGAATGCCGATAATTCCGCACATCTACTTTACTCCAAACCAAGTTCTAACGTCCCGGGCACCCTTAACCTCAGCCGATCTTTTCCGTCATTGCAATTCGTATTTCCGAATGTGTCGAAGATATTAAGCGCCCATGAAAACAAGGGGACCCACCCAGGGTCCCCTTGCGGATTCTGTGCTTAGTTTAATTTGCGGTGGGCTATGAACCACTCGCCATTGTGTCGTCTTCGGTCGCGGCGCGGCAGCATCGTACATGCATTTCCAGGACCTGACTGTTGAAACGGCACTGCTCATTGTTCAGCTCGCGGAGGAAGGATAGGCCACCAGCGCGATGCGTGTAGCGTGTCTGAACACACCCCATAACGGTATAGCCTGGCTCGCACGTCCCGATATTTGATTGCTGAACCGTCGTGGTCTGGCAATCCAGATCCTTTTCGGACAGGTGGGTGGCGAGAGAGTAAGCTTCATCTGCCCGGCTTTGAGCGGCCCTTGCCGAGGCCTGTGCCGAATTTGCCGCGGTCATGGCGCTGTCAGCCATCTGGCGTGCATCACGAAGGCTCATATTGGTTTCAGCAAGCGCCGTCGCATTGCCGTCAATTTCGACTTTCAAACGACAGACTTCTTCTGCTGCGTTATCCGGGTTTGCGCAGAATTCTGCGACGGTCATATCTGATGGAAGGCCTGTGGCGCATCCCGCGAGTGTGAGTGCGAGCATACTGCCCGCCAAAATCGATTTAATACGCATTTTGCGTTCCTCTTTTATCCCCAACGCCTATCACCGTGCAGATGGTGTGCCAATAAAGTCTGAAAACCGCCTTGGATTTTACACTCATCATGTGGCATGGCGCCTGCAGAAAGAGTAAAAACCCGCGACAATGCTTGAAGCAAGGAATTAGCGCATTATGGACCGTAAATACTTCGGAACAGACGGAATCCGTGGCACTGCGAACACACATCCGATGACTCCGGAGATCGCAATGCGGCTGGGAATGGCGGCAGGAAAGTACTTTCGCACCACCAGTCAGCGCCGGCACAGCGTCGTAATCGGCAAAGATACAAGGCTTTCGGGCTACATGATTGAGCCCGCGCTCGTCGCCGGATTTACCGCTGTTGGGATGGATGTGACCTTGTTTGGACCGCTCCCGACTCCGGGGGTTGCGATGATGACCCGCTCCTTGCGGGCAGATTTGGGGGTGATGATCTCGGCCAGTCACAATGGTTATGAAGATAACGGTATTAAGCTTTTCGGCCCAAATGGGTACAAGCTCTCCGATGAGATCGAGCTGGAAATTGAAAGCCGAATGGATAGGGCTCTGGACGACAAGCTCGCTGCGTCACGCGATCTGGGACGAACCGTCCGGATCGATGACGCTCAAGCGCGTTATGTCGAAATTGTCAAAGCGAGTTTTCCACGCGGCATGAACCTGAAGGGTCTGCGCGTGTGTATCGATTGTGCCAATGGTGCAGCTTATAAAGTCGCCCCTTCCGCGCTCTACGAATTGGGTGCTGAAGTGTTCAAGATCGGTGTGAACCCAGACGGCTTCAACATAAATCAGGAAGTCGGATCGACCGATACCGACGCGCTGAAGGAGGCGGTCCAAACGTATCGTGCCGATATTGGGATTGCACTCGATGGTGATGCGGATCGTTGCATCATCATTGATGAAAAGGGCGATGAAGTTGATGGTGACCAGCTGATCGGCTTGATCGCTGCGCACTGGAAGGCCCGCGATCGGTTGGCACAGCCAGGCGTTGTCACCACGGTCATGTCTAATCTCGGCCTGGAAAAGCATTTGGAAGGGATCGGACTCAGCCTGGAGCGGACCAAAGTTGGAGATCGCTATGTGGTTGAGCGCATGCGCCAAGGCGGATTCAATTTGGGCGGAGAGCAGTCGGGACATATTGTAATATCCGACTATTCAACCACGGGGGACGGCTTGATGGCGGCTCTCCAAGTGCTGGCTGTCATGGTGGAAAAGGATAAACCATTGTCAGAAATCGCGCACGTGTTTGATCCCGTCCCGCAAAAACTCGTCAATGTCCGGTACAAGTCTGGCGCGCCCCTGGAAGAAGAGTCTGTCCAGGACGCCATTGCTGCCGCAGAGAAAAAGCTCGGCAAGAAAGGACGACTTGTCATTCGAAAATCCGGCACCGAGCCGCTCATTCGGGTGATGGCGGAAGCCACTGATGCGAAGCTGATGGATGGCGCTGTTGAATCTGTTGCCGACGCGGTGCGCGCCGTCAGTTAGGGATTGCCTGAGCTCAGACGATGATTGTCAGACGATTGGCATGAGGAATGAAGGACCGGGATTGGGGGCTTGTTTTCATCGAACTGGCGCTCGTTTTCGCGGGTGTTTTTGTTGCGTTGCAGTTCGACAATTGGAATGCTCATCAACGCAATCAGGCGGCGTTGACCGAAATGTTGGAGCGAGTTTCTTCAGAACTGGAGCTCAACGCAACCGTGATCCAAAGCATGACGGAGCGCATCGATCAGGGACGTCCGGACCGCGACCGCGCACGCCAGGCGTTGAGCGCGTGCGACAATAGCGCGTCGGCGCGTAACGCGATCAATCTCGCCCTGACCGACCTTACGGGCGATTTCTCGCCGTCCCTATCGATAGAAACTCTACCACAGCTCAACCGCCGCGATCCCTATCTTGATCTTCTTTCGAGTGAGTTTCGAACGGCACTCGCGGTCTATAGCAACCATATTCAGGAAGAGCAGCGGCAGCTTCAGTTCAATGCCGGGTTGCGGTGGGATCAGCACATCATGAGACACCCATTTGTGGCCGCCAATTTGAGCGAAGCTTCGCCCGGTTTGCTGATTGACCCTGCGCGCTCCATTTCCTAGATTTGTGGAAATGCGAGTTTCAGCCGTCAGTTTTTTGTCACGTTCATTTTTCTGGAAAGTACAAAGCTGCGACTGGAGCGTTTCAGCCAAAGAATGAACGTTTTTCGCGATACTCTCGAGGCTGAGATCGCTCGTCGACGATAGAGCTGTCCACCACGCCTGATACTGTTGCTAAACCACCAAAAGCTGAAATCATCCGGGCGTGGTGCGCATTGATGCCTCCTAGCGCATAAATCGGGGTTTTTTGGGTCAAGCTTATCTGGCGAAAACGGATGGGCCCAAGAGGGGGACCAGCGCTCCTGCTGCTAGATGGAAAAATCGTCGAGAACAAAATGCCGTCTATACCGGCACGCTCGGCGCGTTTGATCGCGCTCCGGCTGTGCGCGCTCGATGTCTGGAAAGCGAAGCGACCGCGCCAGCGTAGAGATTCAGATAATAGGCGCTCTGGCCAATGCACCGCGTCAGCCCTAACGCGCATTGCAAGATGCGGGTCGGCGGAGATGATGAAATAGAGGTTCTGTCGCTGGCAGAGGCGTTTCAAGCGCTTCGCGACAAGCCACCGATCTGCGGCACCGAAATGCCGATAGACAACGCCGCTTCCGTTTGGCAACTGCTTTATGATTGGTATTGGATCGTGAATACGATTTGGATCGGTCAGGAATAAGAGCGCTGGCAGATGCGCCGGAAAATGCCCTTCGACCTGCCGGATTGCGGCGTGCCACTTGCGGGCGGAGGCAGCTTGGTGTTTCAACCTCATGATGAGCGTAGATACACAGCCCACGTCGATCCGCGAAGCCCGAAATCGCATCCTTTCCGAGATCGGTTCAGATGTTTGTCTGGTTGCCGCATCGAAGCGCCAGCCTGACGAACGAATCGGCGCGGCGCTGGCAGCGGGACAGCGTGTGTTCGGCGAGAACCGGGTGCAGGAAGCCGGCGCGCGATGGGCGGATGGCAAATTGGAACGGCCGGATTTGCAGTTGCGTCTGATAGGGCCCCTGCAAACCAACAAGGCTGAAGAGGCGGTGAGCTTGTTCCACGTGATCGAGACGTTGGATCGCGAGAAATTGCTGAAAGCCCTGATCAAGGCGGTTGAGAAGACAGGGGTCGCGCCACCAGATTTGCTCGTTCAGGTGAATACGGGTGATGAGCCACAAAAGGGGGGCGTGCGTGTCGGAGACCTCGAAAGTCTCTTGCGGCAGGCGCGCGAAACCTATCCTGGGCAGGTTACCGGATTGATGTCTATTCCACCGGCGAGCGAACCCGCGGCGCCGCATTTTGCGCTTCTGAAGCGTCTTGCGGACCGGAATAATCTCGCGGTGGTCAGCATGGGCATGAGCAATGATTATGCGCTCGCGGCCCGCCTCGGTGCGACACATATCAGGGTCGGGACAGCGTTGTTTGGCGTCCGCGACACTTAATCGGAGAACTTCTCAATCACCGCATCGAGATGCGTGGTTACTGCGCTCATGGTCAGATCGCGCCACGCGGTCATTGGGATCAGGTCCGTGGCTTCGTGATCCTGCAGGCTGACATAACCATGCGCGAGCGCCCAGAGTTGGAGGGCGGCTTCGCGTTTTCGCCGCCTAGAAAGGGCGTCAGGGAGAACGCGCGCGACCATATCGGTGAGGCGATTGAAGGCCTCTTCACCGACCGCGATGGCAGTGGATGAGGGCTTGTACGCTGGATCACCGCGACCGAATATCAATCGATAATGTCCACGATATTGCGCGGCGAGATCGATATAATTAGACAGTCCCTGCAAGACGGCGGCCCGCGGCGACATCACCTCAGGGTCGAAATCGATCGCAGCCATCACGAGTTCAAACCCTTCAATGTACAGAGCGTCGAGAATGCCTTGTTTGCCGTTAAAGTGATTATAGATGCCAATCGTCGACAATCCCGCACGCCCGGAAATCGCTCGAACGCTGAGGCCGCCGGCGCCGTTCTCAGCGAAAATGTCTGAGGCCGCTATTAGGATTTTCGCTTTAGTTGAGGTCATGAACGCATTTCACTTGACTTGATATAACACTGTTATTAACAGGCCATAACACTGTTATCAAGAGCAACCTGAACCTGGGAGAGGAACGATGAACCCGGAATCGATTGAAGTTGATTATCTGGTCGTGGGCGCTGGCGCCATGGGTATGGCCTTCGCCGACATCATTCTCACGGAAAGCGACAAGACTGTCCTGATCGTGGATATGCACCAAAAGCCCGGCGGACACTGGAACGATGCTTATCCTTTTGTTACTCTGCACCAGCCGTCAGCCTATTATGGCGTCAGCTCGAAAGAACTGTCGAAAGGGATTGTCGATACGATTGGGCTGAACAAAGGGTTGCAGGACCTCGCCACCGGCCCCGAAATCATGGCCTATTTCGATGAAGTGATGCGCTATCAATTCTTGCCTTCGGGGCGGGTCACCTATCTGCCCATGTGTAAGTATGAAGGCGATGGCAAGATCAGCGCGCTGACCTCGGACAAGACCTATGCGGTGACGGTGCGCAAGAAGATTGTCGATGCGACCTGGTTGAAAACCACGGTGCCCTCGACCCACTCACCGAATTTCGAGATCGGGGAGGGCGTCAAACTGATGCCATTGAACGATCTTCCGTCGATCATGGAGCAACCATCGCGCTATGTCGTCGTTGGCGGCGGCAAGACCGGCATCGATGCGATTGTCTGGCTGCTGGAAAATCATGTCGATCCTGATCAGATCCATTGGGTGCGCCCGCGTGAAGCCTGGCTGATGCGCCGCGAGACGACGCAGCCGGACGCGCAATTCTTCGAAGCGACCATGGGGGCGCAAGCGGCGCAGATGGAAGCCATTGCTGCGGCAGATTCGATTGACGATCTGTTCCTGCGCCTCGAATCCGCGGGCATCTTCACACGCATCGATCCGGATCTTGAGCCAACCATGTTCCATGGCGCGACCATATCTGATCCTGAATTGACCGAGCTTCAGCGCGTAAAAAATGTCATTCGCATGGGGCGTATCCAACGCATTGAAACGGACCAGATCACTTTTGAGCAAGGCACGATGCCGAACGATGCGAATACGTTGTTTGTCGACTGTTCAGCCGCCGCCGTCGCAAACATGGAAGAAACGGACGTGTTCCAGGGGGACACCATTCGATTGCAGACGGTACGAACGGTCCAACCTGTCTTTAGCGCCGCCTTTATCGCTCATGTTGAGCTCACGCGCGACGCTGAGGAAGAAAAGAATCGTCTTTGCCAGGTTGTGCCGCTGCCCAATCACGCGACAGACTGGGTCCGCATGCAAAACGCCTTCATGATGAATCAGTATACCTGGTCACAGGAGAAGGATTTGCGCCAATGGCTGGTCGAGAACCGCCTCGACGGCTATTCGCAGCTTGTTGCGAGCGTTGAGGAAAGCGATGTCGAGAAACTCGCCATCATGAAACGGCTCCGCGATAACGCAGTCCCTTCGGTCATGAAGCTGCAGCAATTTATGTCAGAAATCGCTTAATTCAGGTCCGGGTCTGACCGGTCGACCACGAAATATCCGCGCCGCGGATTGAAGCCTATCATATCAGGCTGTGGGTGTTCGGCCGCGTCGACGGCGTCGTCATAGGTCTCATAGGGCCCATGTTCGCCGGTTTGCGTGACAAGATAAAACGATCCCAGTTCGGGGCGTTCAGGCGCATACTCAGTCAGCTGAAACATTAGCAGCCTCCTTACAGAGCCCGCCCCGGCCGAGTTAAGGTTTCATTGATTCGTGTGGCCGGAATGTGTTCAAGCCAATGGGTTGGCGTTCATCTAGTACAGAATCTGGATGTAGCTTTCCAGCGTTGCCGTCTTTAAAACCGCGCGCATGTAATCGAGTGGGATCGCGACGCAGCCTTCCGTCGATCGAAAATCATCGTGTGACAAGTGAAAGAAGACAGCGCTTCCGCGATCTGGCTCTACCGGGTCATCATTGTGCGACAGTTCAACGATCAGATCATAGACATGATCGTCGCGCCACAGCTTCTCGTGGCTCGCTTCAAACGGTAGACGTACCGGCCGGTTGTAGAGCGGATGGTCGGGCGCGTCGCACCAGCCGTCCTGCGGGGTTATCGGGACGACCGGCAGGGTGGTCTCTGGCCGCGAGGTGCGATCTGGTCGGTAAAAGACGCGCTTCATGCGCCATTTGCCGAGGGGGCTCGTGCCATCGCCCTCGCGTTTCTGGGCAGCGCCGATAACCCCGCTCCGACCGAGCGCGCACCTGCAAGTTAAGCCATTGCCTGAGAACTTTCCGCGCGCGGTGGCAGTAAATAAAATTTCAGTCACGCGCTGCTCTCCTTTTTGTGACATCCGCTGAAGAAGCGTGTAATGAAGTGTTTGGCTTCATTGACTATTTGGTGGCCACAAGACAAGGGAGAAAGTCATGGCTGTGACCAAAACCATCCTGCTCGTGGACGATGATAATGAGCTGCGCGAGGCGCTCGCGGAACAATTGGATCTATATGAAGGCTTCACGGTGCTGCAAGCCTCCGACGCCGCGCAAGGCGTGAAGATCGCAGAGACTGAACGCACAGATCTGATTCTGCTCGATGTAGACATGCCCGGCATGGACGGACGTGAGGCTTGCAAGGTGATGCGGACCCGCGGCGTTCGCGCGCCGATCATCATGCTGACCGGACAGGACAGCGATGCTGACACCATTCTCGGCCTCGATAGCGGCGCCAATGATTATGTTACCAAGCCGTTCAAGTTTTCAGTCCTACTGGCGCGCGTTCGCGCGCATTTGCGCAGTTTTGAGCAAAGTGAAGATGCGACCTTCGATGTCGGACCCTATGAGTTTCGTCCAAGCATGAAACTGCTGGTCAAGGAAGACGATCGCAAGATCAGACTGACCGAGAAAGAAACGAATATTCTCAAGTACCTCTATCGCGCCGGCGGAAAGCCGGTGGCGCGGGAAGAGCTGCTCTCGGAAGTCTGGGGTTATAATGCAGCGGTGACCACGCACACACTGGAAACCCATATTTACCGGTTGCGCCAAAAGATCGAACCGGATCCGGGCAATGCCCGGCTGCTGTTGACGGAAGCGGGCGGCTATCGTCTGTCGCCTTAGGCAGACCGCAATAACAGCCCGATCGTTTGCGCGCTTTCAGCGCCAATCTCACTCAAGTCTTGTTGAGTGGCGCCTGCCTTGGCGCGCGCAGAGAACGCAATCAGCGTGTTCGACGCCATACGGGCCGCCGTCTCAATGCGGGAAGATTCACAGTTGGGGAAGGCCTTCTCCATTCGCTGGCGCATACGCGAATCGACCTGATCGATGCCAAAATTGAGGCGGGCCTTGATTTCTGCCTCATCGACATGCGCCGGGGCCGTACCAAAGATCAGGCAGCCCGGTGCCACATCGCTGTCGCGGTAATAGATGCCAAGCATGGCATCGAAGAAATTCGTCAACGCGGCTTCCAGGTCGCCCTCGGCTTCTAGCTTTGGCAAGGCCAGCTCCGCCGCATCCTGACCGAACGCGTTCATTGCGCTGACATACATTGATAGTTTATTGCCAAACGCCCGATACAGGCTGGGGCGACTGAGCCCCGTCGTCTCGGACAAATCATCCAGAGAAACAGCGGCATATCCCTTGTCGCGAAAAAGTTCGACGACAGCATGCATGGCGGATTGCGTGTCGATGGACGCAGGGCGACCGCGTTTGCGGGGAGACTCAGTCATTCTGTACCGTTTCGCATTTAATTCTTGACGCTTCCCTAAATATGTACGAAACGGTACGAAATTACAAGAAAACGGAGCACACCATGCTGATTCAATCTCTCGTCTATCCCGGCTTCACCACGCTTGATCTAATCGGGGCGCTTCAGCCTTTGTCACAGGTTCCCGGCACGACCACTGAAATTGTTGCCAAGATTGAGGGCGCAAATCCGACCGATTCGGGTGCGGCCATCATGGCAGATGCGACCTTCGAGACGGCGTCAGCCAATCCGGATGTAATTCTGGTGCCGGGCGGCGGCACGCCGGCAATTGATACACTTGAAGACGTCGCAACGATGGAGTTTCTGGCCCGCCAGGGCGAGACGGCGACCTGGGTGGTCGCGGTCTGCACCGGATCTTTGCTGCTGGGCAAGGCTGGTTTGCTCAAAGGTTACAGAGCCGCCAGCCACTGGGCGGTGATCGATACATTGGAAGCTTTCGGCGCTACACCGGTGCACGATCGCGTCGTGATTGACCGCAATCGCTGTACCGGCGGCGGGGTGACGGCGGGTGTGGATATCGGCCTTACCGTGGCGGGACAACTTGCCGGCGAAGACATGGCCAAGGTGATCGAGCTCATACTGGAGTATAATCCTGCGCCGCCCTTCGGCACCGGCCATCCATCCATTGCAGATGAGACGACGCTGAGTCTGGCCCGCGCGGGGTCCGAGTCAGCGATGCAGCTCGACCGTATTCGGGCGATCGCGGCGACTTAAGAAAAAAAGGCTGCAGCCCCAACGAACGGAAGGAAACGCATGTTGTTGGGGGCTGCAGCCGAAGTGGGCAAGCTATAAGGAGACTCAAGCAGCCTGCCGAGAGGTGGGATCTTCAAGACGCGTGACTTCAAAACTCAGCCACTGATAGTGTGTTTCGAGCCGCGTAATGGCGGGGATATCGATCTCTGGGCGCGATGCAAGTTCCTCGCGCCAGGCCTCAATCACGCGCACTTGCGTTTTCAGCCAGCATATCATTGCAGTATCATCGAGCGGCAAACACATTAGCGGTTCTCCTGTTCCTTTTTGAGAATAAATCTCAATCGCAAGATTCTGGGTATACGCATAGATATGCAATTGCAAGTCATTATCAAAAACTTTGCATGTGCCTATATATTTTGGCGAGCGGCGCTTTTGCGATGCCCGCTGAAAAAGCGGGCTTTTTGGCTGACATTCAATGTCTCGCTACAGAAACCATGCTCAAGAAACTTCTTCTTGCGATGATGATTCTGATAGTCGATTAATGCGCTGAGTGATCTCGGAGATCCGCGTCAAGCTTTGCAACGTCGCAGGCAGCATCACAGCGGACTCGATAAACTCATAGGAATAGGTCACGATCGAGAAGACTTGGCCCGGTGTTGCCGCCAGTTGCGTCGCTGCAAACCAGAGATTGGTGCCAAGCATCGATAAAAGCACGGCAAAGATCAGTCCATAGACGATCGCTTCCGTGTCCGACAAACGAATTTCGTGCCGTCGCAGTGCCAAAAGATGTGCGCCGATAGCATCCTTGAGCCTCGTTTCGAGCACCGCAACCTGCTGTTCGGATTGCGCGTTCAGATCGCCGTTCAATCGGAAGAATCGTCTGCTCGATAGGCCATAAATTATCAAGGCTGCCAGGGTCGCGCCTCCGGCGGTCGCTGCCAGAAGGCCATGAAATGAGAACAAGATCACGAGAGATACACTTACTTGCAGCAAGGCCATGATCACAATTGGGGCTTCTGTTTCTAGAAAGCCGATCAGTTCGCGACTCATATTCAGGCGCGCATTGGTCGTTGACACCTGTCCCATCTCGGCTTTAGCGGCGACAGCTGCGCCCAGTTCGACGCGCATTCGCCCATATGCTCGTGTATCATAAAGCCGCCTGCTCACGCTGGTCAGTAACAGGATCGACATCGCAGAAGCCAGCCACAAAAAGGGACCCCACGTATCGTTGAGAAATCCATCAATCGACTGGCCGATGAGCAAGGGCAGCGTCACCAAAATGAGCGTTTCAAGCAGAGTGAGCGTCCAAGTCACGCTGACTTGCAACCAGAACGCTCGAACGATGTTGGTCAACGAGAGTTTCTTGTCTGCAAACATAGGGTCCTCACAGCACAATGAGACAAATGTGTCTCATTGTGCGAAAGTTCAAGCGTTGCGAAGACGAATTGTCGCTTAAGACTCGAGCAATCTGGACAGATCGTCTTGCGTATTCACGTTGAAAAACGGGTCTCGCGATGACAGTGTTGCGTATTCGCAATTCTGCGCTCCGCACGCAGACGCCCAGTGACGTGCAGCTCGTGTTCCAGTTGAAATGTGCACCTCGAGATCCGGTTTCAGAGAAACAGGCCAGATCCCATGCAAAGCATGGATACGACCCTTGCATGTCGCGACTGCGGGAGACGTGGCCGCAAGCAATTGCTCAACATAATCATCGGGCAAGTTCGGTGTATCGACCGGACTTGTAATCACGGTCTCACGGCCAAGAGCTTCGGCCCAGCTGAGCGCGGCATGGAGTCCGGCCAACGGACCGATATCCTCTTGAATGAGGTCGGGCAGAATCGGATGTAGGGCCAATGAGAGCGGGCCATCATCCGG
>JBCBDI010000047.1:0-13954 GCA_038529885.1 Pseudomonadota bacterium | reverse complement strand
CACGCCATTGCGAGATCTGCGAGTTTTGAAAAATACTTGCTTGAGCGAACCTGGAGGTCGACGCCTTCCAGTTGAAAACTTGTCCGTCCGCCCAGCCAAAACCCGAACCAAGTTGAAATAGGCCAACGCTTGGCTGTCCCGAACATCATTCTTAGCACGAAAAGAACTCGGCGGATCATTTCAGTTTACTCACGTTTAAAATAAAGGAACGACGGCGCTTTGAAAAACTCTGAAAATACCCGGCAGCGCCCAGACATCATTCGGTAGCCCAAGCTGGCTCCGAAAGTCAATCAGGATCTCTTGGCTATCACCATTCTGATCGCATATCTCAGATCAGCTATGTCCCGATCCTGACGATCCGCCGCGCGTCGATTCGGGCACTGGCGACGCGGATCAGTCCGCGCGTATCCTCCATCACACAGGAGGGACACATGGCTGATTTCTTTCTTTATGGCGCAGGTGGGTTGACGGTCTTGATCGCAATTGTCCATGGCTACTTAGGGGCCACGGCTGTGGTCGGGCCAAGCACAACCCCTAGCCCTCAGGCGAAGCGGATACTGCATGCGATCATGTTCCTATCCGCGGTGTACTGGTTCATCGCTGGTGCGATTTTGATGGCCGCCCCGCATCTGTTTGAAGGTGAGGTCCGCAAATGGGTCGTTTGGACTGCGGTCGCCATGCTGCTCACCGGCGCGTTCGGCAATATGTGGGCGACCCGCGCCAAGCACTTTGGCGGTTATTTCCTGCTGATTGTGAGCGCACTGGCCTTCGCTGGGACGTAGGCAGCAAACAATTCCCATCTCCACCTTGCCCTCCCCAGCTTTCTCCCCCAAATGCCAATGACAACAACACGGCAGAAGGGCCTCCCAGATATGACCTCCCCTATTTATCAATCGACCATTGGCGTGATGATCCGCCAAGCCGAAGCGCTCGTTGGGATTATGGCTGCCGGACGCGAGCATCTCGGCGACGAGGCGGACGCCTTCATCAATGAAAAGCTGATCGAAGACATGCTGCCCTTTTCGTTTCAGATCCGGGCCGTTTGCAACTCCGCGTGGGGCAATATTGAAGCCATGCGTTCCGGCCAAGCCGCACCGCCACCGGATTTGGAGGTGACCTCGTATGCTCAGCTCGAAACCATGCTCGCCGACACGATCGCCAATCTAAAAACGATTGAATCATCAGAACTTGAGCGCCTGATGGAGGGCGACCTTGTTTTCGTACTCGGCGATTTCAAACTTCCGTTTAAAGGCATTGGCTTCATGACCTCGTTCGCGATGCCGAACTTCTTCTTCCATGTGACGACGGCGTACAATCTGCTTCGGCAGAAAGGCGTACCGATCGGTAAGCGGGAATATCTCGGCGCCATGGACTTGAATATGGGCTAAGGCCTTCGCCAAGATGAGCGCACGCGACGAGTTTATCGAAACCATCAAAGCCGCTCATTCGGACGGCGGCGCGGAAGGCGTGCGCCAAGCACTGGCGAACTTCTTAAAAGATTGGGTCGGGCCACCAGACTGGATTGGCCCGCTCAAAAGCGGTGACTTCTCGGTGATCTACCGCGATCCGTCGCTGACCATTATGAACATTATTTGGCCACCCGGGATCATCACCGAGCCGCATAATCACAATAGCTGGGCCGTCATCGGCATCTTTCAGGGCCGAGAGGACAATTTGCTCTGGGCCCGCGATGGCGACGGCCTCAAGCCGATCGGTGCGCTAACGCTCGCCGCCGGTGAAACCCACAAAATGGACCGCGACGACATTCACACGGCCTACAATCCGAGCAAAAGCCTGACCGGCGCGATCCATATTTATGAGGGCGACTTCCTGACCACGCCGAAGCGCGAATGGGACCCGATCACTCATGAAGAACGCCCCCGCATCATGGCAGAGACGTTTGCTCATTTTAAAGACGCGTAGTTGCGCTTAACCCGCGTGGAAGAGCGAGGTGATGATGTCGGTACCTCCGCCACCGCCACGCTGCCGACGACGGCGACGACGCATTCGAGACTGTAGCTCATCGCGCGCCACTTTGAGCGGCCTTGCGTCCGCCTCCTTTGCTTCCAGGTCTGCGCGGTTTTCACAAAACTCTGCATAAGCTTCGAGTTCCGGCGCGAGATCCATGGAGGCGAGGTCGATCATGATCGCGTCATCGAGGAAGCCAATCCCAGGCAGTTCATCTGGGATGATGTCTTTTGGGTCGGCAAAATAGGCGAGCACTTCAAGCACGCGCTCGCGATCTTCGTTCTCCAGATCCCAATCCCGGTCTTTCAGCATATCGACCATGTTTTGCAGGGTCAGCATGCGCGAGACCACAAAAGTCGGCGGATTGCTTTCCAACGCTTTCACAGCCAGCGCCTCAGACGCCAAGATCACGCGGTCATCGTCGCGAAGCGCACGACTTTTTCGAGCCTTCGACAAACGATCGCGGAAATATTCAATATCTTCGGCGCCGAGTTCAAAATTGATGCGTAGCGTTTCGCCAGCCTGAACGTCCATATGCTTGGTCTCCCCATTGCATTTATTACAGAGTAGGTTGCCCAGAGATGCTTGCAGATGCAAGCAAGAATTTGCCAAGAGACTCTTGGCCCAGACTTGCTGCGTTGACGCTCCCGCTTTTGGCTCAGGCAAGTCTTCAAGTGACAGATACAGAGAATAGCATGCCCATCCGCCCTTACCGTCCAGACGATCTGCCCCGTCTTTTTGCCGCCAATGAAGCCTCTGTTCCTGGTGTTGGTCGAGAGACCCAAGACACGCTCGAAGGCTGGATTGGCCTTTCGAGTTGCCTCGTCGCGGCGGATGCAGCGGATGTGGCGCTCGGCTTTATTACGGTCTTGCAGATCGGCCAGCCCGCTTATGATAGCCCCAATATGAGATGGTTCGAAGCCTATGCAGAAGAGACCGGGAAGTCGGTCGTCTATGTCGACCGGATCGCATTGCTGCCAGAGGCGCGCGGAATGCGACTTGGTGAGGCTCTTTACCAGGCGGCCTTCGAACATTTTGGCGACGTCGACGAGATTGGGTGCGAGGTCAACACGATCCCGCCGAATCCTGGATCGCATCGTTTTCATAAGCGTCTCGGCTTTGTTGAGGTTGGTGAAGCCGTGTTCAAAGCCAATGAAAAAGCGGTCACATATTACACCAAATCGATCGGAGCCGAGTAGGCCTTACCCGCGCGTGGTGCTCCATCAGGCTGCTGATGAATTTACCGGAAAAAGTCTCGACACAGACCCGAAACGGCGCTTCATTTATCCTTAATAGCCCAAAAGAGGCTTGTCTGACCGCGGAAAATCGCGGTCGAGAGAGGAACGCTGAAGTTGATAAAACCAACCGACACCGGGAATCCGGACTATTTTCACAAAGTGGTCGATTGCCAATGGGCTTGCCCGGCGCATACGCCGGTTCCCAATTATATCCGCTTAATCGCACAGGGCCGATATAGCGACGCCTATATGGTCAATCGCGCATCGAATGTGTTTCCAGGCATTCTCGGACGCGTCTGTGACCGCCCCTGCGAACCTGCGTGCCGCCGGACGCGCGTTGAGGAGAAGCCGGTCGCGATCTGTCGTCTAAAGCGTGTGGCGGCCGATCATCGCGACGATATTCAGGATCGCCTACCGAAGAAGCCCAAAAAAACGAATGGCAAAAAGATCGCGCTAATCGGGGCAGGCCCTGCCTCTTTCACGGTTGCAAATGACCTCGCACCGCTTGGCTATGAATGCACGATATATGAGAAGCTCGAAAAGCCTGGCGGCTTGATGCGCTCCAACATTCCCGCCTTCCGCCTTCCCGAAAGCGTCTTGATGGAAGAGCTCGGCTATATCCTCGATATGGGCGTCGAGTTGAAACTCGGCACGCCGGTCGACAGCATGAGCGCGCTTCTAAAAGAGGGCTATGACGCGGTCTTTGTCGGAACCGGCGCGCCGAAAGGCAAAGACCTTGGCCTACCGGGCCGCGAAGAGTCTGATGACAATATTCATATCGGTATCAATTGGCTGGAATCGGTTGCCTTCGAACATATCGACAAGATTGGCGACAATGTCCTGATCATCGGCGTCGGCAATACGGCGATGGATTGCTGCCGCACCTCGCTGCGATTGGGAGCCAAGTCGGTGAAAGTCATGGCCCGCAAGCCGCGCGCCTTCTTCAAAGCCTCCGAATGGGAACTTGAAGACGCCGAAGAAGAGAATGTCGACATCATGGTCAATCATTCTCCGAAAGCGTTCGTGCACAAGGATGGCAAGCTGACCGGCATGCTGTTTGAGCTGATGCAATACGATCTTGATGAGCGCGGAAAGATCACCGACCAGCGCGTGATCGGCGAGGAGGTGATCCCCTGCGATGATGTCATTCTCGCCATCGGCCAAGAAAATGCCTTCCCATGGATCGAAGCCGATGCTGGTATTGAATTCGACAAATGGAATGTCCCAATCGTCGACAAGACGACCTTTGAGTCGACGCAAAAAGGCGTCTTCTTTGGCGGCGATTCTGCGTTTGGTCCGCTCAATATTATCTGGGCCGTGGAGCACGGGCACCAGGCGGCGATCTCAATCCACAATCATTGCCGCGACCTGCCGCTGACCGATCGCATGCCGGATGGCATCACGCTCTCTTCCGCCAAGATGGGTATGTCGGAATGGCGCTATTCTAACGCATTTGACGACAGCTCACGCCGCAAGATGCAGCATGTTGAGCTGGTCGAACGGTTCAAGAAGATCGACACAGAAGTCGAACTTGGGTTCTCGCCGGAGCAGATTGCGACGGAGGTTCAGCGTTGCTTGAACTGCGACGTTCATACCGTCTTCGATGCGCCGCTTTGCGAAGAGTGCGATGCATGCGTTGATGTCTGCCCAGTGGAGTGTCTCACGATCACGCCAAACGCCGCCACAGAAGACGAGCTTCGCAGCGCGCTGACTGCTTCTGATCCAACTGTCGATCAAGACATCTATGTGTCGAACCCTCTGCCGCTAACCGGCCGCGTGATGATCAAGGATGAGAATATCTGTTTGCACTGCGGGCTATGCGCTGAGCGCTGCCCGACATCGGCTTGGGACATGAAGGAAGGGGTGATCCAAATCCATCATGCGGCGGGCCAAAAAGAATTGAGCGAGGCCTAAAATGAGTGGTCCCGGACTGAACGATTTTGTCATCAAAATTGGCACGGTGAACGGCACCGGTTCTGCCAGCGCAAATGGGCTTTTGATGAAGTCTATTTTCCGCATGGGCATTCCCGTGGTCGGCAAGAATGTGTTCCCGTCAAACATTCAAGGCCTGCCCACCTGGTATGAAATCCGCGTTTCTGGCGACGGACATGCTGGCCGCTCTGGCGAGGTCCACATGATGGTCGCGATGAACCAAGCGACCTATGACCAAGACTTGGCCGAGCTCGCCACTGGCGGGGTGCTATTATACGATTCCACATGGCCTCGGCCGCAATTGGAAAGCCGTCCCGATGTTACCGTGATCGGTGTGCCTTTGTCTCAAATGTGCAATGAGGTGGTTGAGGCGGCGCGTTCGCGCATCCTGATGAAGAATATGGCCTATGTCGGCGCTGTCGCGGCTCTAGTTGATATCGACTTAGCCGTCATCCGCAGCCTGATCGAAGAGACTTTCGCGGCCAAAGCCAAGCTCATCGATAGCAATATGCAAGCGGTCCAGCTCGGCTATGCATATGTCAAAGAGAACTATGAGTGCCCGCTGCGTTTCCGCGTCGCGCCTTTGGATGAGACCAAAGGCAAGGTGATGATTGATGGCAATACAGCCGCCTCGCTTGGCTGTGTCTATGCGGGCGCGACCTTTGGCGCATGGTACCCGATCACACCGTCCACATCTGTGATGGATGGGTTCATCAAATATTGTAAGAAATTACGCGTTCACCCGGAGACGGGAAAGAATAAGTATTGCATCATCCAAGCCGAGGATGAACTCGCCGCCGCTGGCCTCATCATCGGCGCGGCTTGGAATGGCGCTCGCGCCTTCACGCCGACATCCGGGCCTGGCATCTCGCTAATGAGCGAGTGGATTGGCTTTGCCTATTTCACCGAAATTCCGGTGGTCTTTTTCGACATTCAGCGCACGGGGCCATCTACCGGCATGCCGACGCGCACCCAGCAATGCGATATCCAGACCTGCGCGTATGCCTCACACGGCGACACCAAGCATATCGTCCTTTATCCAGCTGACCCGGGTGAGTGTTTCGACTTTGCGGTCAAATCCTTTGATCTCGCCGAACGCTTTCAGACGCCGGTTTTCTTCTTGTCCGACATTGATATCGGCATGAATGATTGGATGGTCGATGAGCTTTCCTGGGATGATGCTTACATTCCTGATCGCGGAAAGGTCCTTTCCGAAGACGATTTGTCGAAGATGGACTCCTTCTCGCGCTATTTGGATGTCGACGGCGATCACATCCCATACCGGACCCTGCCCGGCACTGACCCAAAGGGCGCCTATTTCTTGCGCGGGTCTGGTCACAACAAACATGCCCGCTACACCGAACTTGGCCATGAATATCAAGAGGTTGTCGATCGCCTGCACGCCAAATGGGCAAGCGCCAAAGACGCGGTCCCTCCACCGCTCGTGACCAAAGCCGCGTCGCCCACGCGCTATGGGGTCATCGCCATCGGATCGAGCGACGCAGCGGTCACCGAAGCCCGTACGCGGCTGGAAGCGGATGGCATGCCGGTCGACTATATGCGCGTGCGGGGCTTCCCGTTCGCAGCGGAAGTCGAATCCTTCATTGCCGAGCATGATGAGGTCTTCATCGTCGAGCAAAATCGCGATGCGCAATTGCATGGCCTGCTTCTCAACGAGACTAATGTCATGCGCGAGAAGCTGATCCCGGTCCTGCATTATTCTGGCGAGCCGCTGAACTATCGCTTTGTCTATGAAGAGATGGTGACGCGCATCAAATTGAGGAAGATCGCATGACCTCTTTCGTCAAACCGAAAATCCGCCGTCCCAATGAGCCGTTGAATGAACTCGGGCTCGCGCGCGCTGATTATGAAGGGGCAATGTCGACCCTGTGCGCTGGGTGCGGACATGACAGCGTCACCGCGGCAATCGTCCGCGCGTTCTATGAGCTCTCGATCCCAACTCACCGTGCGCTCAAGATTTCAGGCATTGGCTGCTCATCTAAAACGACCAGCTATTTCATGAATGACTCGCACGGGGCGAATACGGTGCACGGGCGCATGCCGTCTTTTGCGACGGGCGCGCTTTCGGCCAATAGCGACTTGCCGACCATTGGCATTTCCGGCGATGGCGACAGCCTCTCGATTGGCCTTGGCCAGATGGCGCACGCCATGCGCCGCAATGTGAATATGCTATACGTCATTGAAAATAATGGCGTTTACGGCCTCACTAAAGGGCAGTTCTCAGCCTCCGCGGACCTTGGATCGCTGCCCAAGAAAGGCGATCCGAATGAGTTTCCCGCGATTGATCCAGTGGCCTTTGCACTCTCGGTTGGCGCGACCTTTATCGCGCGCAGCTTCTCAGGCGACCGCAAGCAATTGGTGTCTCTGATCAAAGCCGGCCTAAAGCACAAAGGCTTTGCGGTCATCGATGTTATCAGCCCCTGCGTGAGCTTCAACGACCATAAGGGCTCAACCAAGTCGTACGCCCACACTTATGAATTCTACAGCAAGGCAGTCCATGCCGACTATATCGCCCCGAGCGAAGAAATCGTCGCCGCTTATGATGAAGGCGACGTGATGCCGATCGAGCTGCATGATGGCGGCCATATCCGATTGCGCAAACTCGAAGCCGACTATAATCCGACCGATCGTGCGGCCGCGTTCGGCCGGGCGGTGGATAGCAATCGAAACAATGAAATCCTGACCGGGCTGCTCTATCTCGACGAGAAACAGCCGGATCTACATCAAACGCAGAATATGGAAGACCGCCCGCTGAACGAGATTCCGTACTCGGAACTCAATCCAGGAGCGGAGGCATTATCAGCACTGCAGGCGGAGTTTCGGTAGTCCCCCCAGCGAGACCTTAACCGAGTCGACGCTCTGCCCAGCTTGTCTGGGCAGTCCAACACCCGATCTCAGCAGCCAAGATCGAGAGGGATCAGAGTCTTCCCAGTCTGAACTGCGCCTTTGGGTGATGGGCCCCACGGACGAGCCGTGGGGAGCGCTAACAGTGGGGTCTGCCCTCCCTAAACGCTCACCACTTTCTGCTCAATCGCCCCGAAAATCGACTTGCCGTCTGTGTCGAGCATTTCCATACGGACGGTGTCGCCGGGTTTCATAAAGGGCGTTTTGAAATCGCCGGTGGCGATCTTCTCGATCATCCGGATCTCGGCAATGCAGGAATAGCCAAGGCCGCCTTCGCTGACAGGTTTACCAGGCCCGCCATCAGCGCCTTTGTTTGAGACCGTCCCCGACCCGATCACCGTGCCTGCCGTCAAAGGCCGTGTCTTCGCCGCGTGCGCAACCAATCGCGCGAGCGAGAAGGTTGCGTCTTCTGCCGCTTCAGCGCGGCCAAAGGCGTCACCATTATAATCGACCCGCAGTGGGTGATGCACGAGGTTATCTTTCCAGGCTGGGCCGAGCTCATCGGGTGTCACAGCCACGGGCGAGAAGGCGCTTGGTGGCTTTGACTGGAAGAACCCAAACCCTTTGGCGAGCTCTGGCGGGATCAGCCCGCGCAACGAGACGTCATTGCAGAGCATAATCAGTTTGATGTGGTTGGCCGCGTCTGCCTCGCTGACGCCCATCGGCACATCATCGGTGATGACCGCAATCTCGCCTTCCATATCGCAGCCCCAAGCGACATCGCCGAGCGGAATGTCATCGCGCGGACCAAGGAAGGCATCAGAGCCGCCTTGGTACATCAGCGGATCATCGTAAAAGCTCTCCGGCACTTCCGCGCCGCGGGCTTTGCGGACGAGCTCAACATGATTGATATAAGCCGACCCATCGGCCCATTGATAAGCCCGTGGCAGGGGGCTCTCGCAATCATGCTCGTGGAAGCGGAAGGTTGGCACAGAGCCAAGCTCTACGCCTTCCGCCATCCGCGCTAAGCGCGGGGCAACAATATCCCAATCGTCCAAGGCGGCTTGCAAAGTTGGGACGATGCGCGCGGCATCGGTGCAGCGCGTCAGGTCTTTGGACACAACGACGAGACGCCCGTCGCGCGAGCCGTTTTTGAGGGTGGCGAGTTTCATGAATTAGCTCTCGTTCTTAATCTTCTCATGCAGCCAGGCCGCGTGGCGCGGGGCCTTTTTGGTTTGGCTCCATTCTTCGAGCATTTCGGGCGCAACGCGTTTTAGCTCCGCATATTGATCGGGCGTGCCGATATCGCAGGCAAGCTCTAAACGGTGGCCGTTCGGGTCGAAGAAATAGATGGATTTGAAAATGCCATGATGCGTCGGTCCGAGGACTTCAAGTCCATGCGCTTCCGCCCGCTCTTTTGCGGCTTGAAGCTCGTCCATAGAGCCAACCTTAAAGGCGATATGCTGCACCCATTGCGGCGTGTTTTCATCGCGGCCCATATCGGGCTGCTGCGGCAGTTCAAAAAAGGCGAGCACATTGCCATTCCCGGCATCCAGGAAGATGTGCATGTAGGGGTCATAAGCCCCTGTTGACGGCACATGGTCCTCGGCAATGGCGAGCTGAAAATCCATGCCGAGCACATTGTGATAGAACTCGACCGTCTCTTTCGCGTCTTTGCAGCGATAGGCGACATGGTGAACGCCTTGCAGGTTTGGCGCGTCGCTCATTAAGCTGGCTCCTCAACCGCGAGTACTCCGCGTTCAACCTGATCACGTTCAATGCTTTCAAACAAGGCTTTGAAATTGCCTTCGCCAAAGCCGTCTTTGTAATCGCCAACGCGTTGGATGAACTCAAAGAAGACCGGTCCTAGTTGCGGTTGCGCGAAGATCTGCAAGAGCAGCCGAGGTTGATCGCCTTCAGTGGTACCGTCGAGGAGAATACCGCGCGTTTGCAGTTCGCTCTCGGGCTGGCCATGACCCGGCAAACGCTCAGAGAGCATCTTGTAATAGGTCTCTGGCGGCGCGGTCATGAACGGCACGCCTTGCTTTTGCAGCTTATCCCAGCAGGCGACCAGATCGTCACAGATGAGGGCGATATGCTGAATGCCTTCACCGTTGAAATCACGCAGGAATTCTTCGATCTGACCTTTGCCACCCTCGCCCTCTTCATTCAGCGGAATGCGGATCTTCCCATCGGGTGCCGTCAGCGCTTTTGAGGTGAGACCGGTATATTCGCCTTTAATGTCGAAATAGCGGATCTCTTGGAAATTGAAGAGGCTCTCATAGAAGTCGGCCCAATATTTCATCCGGCCGCCATAGACATTGTGCGTCAGGTGATCGACCAGCTGGAAGCCGCAGCCTTCTGGGTGACGATCGACGCCTGGGAGATACTCGAAATCAATGTCGTAAATCGTGTGGCTGCCTTCGCCATCGGCGTAGCGGTCGATTAGATAGATGATCGAGCTACCAATGCCGCGAATGCCTGGAATGTGAAGCTCCATCGGGCCGGTCTGAACGCTGACAGGTTCAGCGCCTTGCGCCATCAAATGCTCATAGGCCTTGCTCGCATTACGGACACGAAAACCCATGCCACAGGCGCTTGGTCCATGTTCGCGAGAGAAATACCAGGCCGCAGACTTTGGCTCATAATTGGTGATGAAATTGATCCCGCCCTGGCGCCAAAGTTCGACATCTTTAGAGCGATGGCGAGCGACCTTGGAAAAGCCCATACTCTCAAAGACGGGCTCCAGAACGCCTTTCTCAGGCGCTGAAAACTCAATGAATTCAAAGCCGTCCAAGCCTGCTGGATTTTCGAATAGATCCGCCATGAGACGCTCTCCTATTGCCTGTTTCTCAGTCTTGCGACCTGCATATCAAATATTAGTTGCAATTGCAACTATCTGGATTTGCGCTGGCCACACCCGCCTCATCAGTCCACTATAAGCGCCATGTCTCAGACCCCCCTGACCCAACTGAATGAGCTCAGCCAAGCGTTCGCAAAACGACAAGGCGAGGTCGCTTTGATCGCGCAATCGAAGCGGGATCCGGCGCTTGTCGTGAAGATCAATCCCGACCTCCTCCTCCCCTCAGCAAGCGTGATCAAAGCCGCCATCGCCTGTACGGCAGCTGATCTCGCAGCGAGCGGCAAACTTGATCTCAGCCGGACAATTGCGGTCAGCGAAATTGACGAGACCTTCTATTGTTCGATCTTGCACGCCTTCGATGGCACCGACCGGGTGACGATCAAAAATCTGATCGGGCTGATGCTGATTGTCAGCGATAATCCTGCCACAATGGCGGTATTGCGGTGCATTGGCATGGACTCTGTGGGGGCATGGCTAGCGCACCATGGGGCCATTCAGACCACGCTCACCGTGCCGTTTGACGATGCATCTCTCGGAACACCGCTCCGCGCCAATCTGACGACCGCTGAGGAGTGCCTAAAACTCTTTCAACTGATTGATCGCGAGCCGAACTATGAATTCGTAAAGCGCATGCTGGCCAACAATTTGCGCAATGAACGCATCCCGAAACGCCTTCCGGATGACGCGGTCATCGCCCACAAAACGGGAACCCTATCCGGCCTGGTGCATGATGCCGCCATCATCGAGAGTCCGTGTGCGGATTATTATCTCATCGTCCTCTCAGACGCGCTTGAAGATGAAGCAGCTTTCGTGCGCGATTTGGCAGACTATTCCGAGGCAGTTTACGCGCTTATGTCGGAATGAGGCGAGCGGATGCGTCTTGGATCACGTCCGTTGATGTAAACAACCCTTGTTCGACTCGGCGATGGATCAGGACTCAGGTCCATCGGAGTCTTTCGAATTTTTAACCGCTTGAGCCCGTTCGCGCTCAGCATTGCGCAGCGCTTCGACAAGGTCGACCAAACGCTGCGGCATGGGCTGATCGAGCAGCTCCTCCAATCGGCGTCGCGCGTCAGCGGCGTCACCCTGCCGACCCGCAGCGACGGCGCTCAGGCGGCGGCTGTCCGATGTTTTCCTAGTCAAACGTTAGCCCCCTTTTTTGCTAACGAAGCGGATCTCTAATTTTCAATCGCGGCGCAGTGTTGCGCTTGCGACTCAGCGACCCTATCAAATCAAAGACCCCAAACAATCGCATGAGTTCGATGACAGTTATGAATAAAACCGATCATACCGGATTGAATGCAACGCTCCTTGAAACCCTGGTGACGGTCTACCAAGAAAGCTCGGTCAGCCGAGCAGCAGACCGGCTGATGATCAGCCAATCCACGCTCTCTCATCGATTGGACCGACTGAGGACCATTTTCGAGGACCCCCTCTTTGTCCGAAAAGGCCGCGGCATCGGACCTACGGGCTTTCTAGATAGCAAGATCCAGGAGATCATCGCCGTCACAGCCGACCTTCAAGCTTTGATGATTTCAGGTGAGCTTGATGTGGCGGCTTTGGAGGGTGAAATCTCAATTGCGACGTCAGACTATGAACGCAGCGTCTTGCTGTTCGATGCCTGCCGCGAGGTTCAGAAAAAGGCGCCGGGTCTGAGTTTCAGATTTAAATGGGAGCAATTCGACAATTCAGACGCTTTGAGATCCGGGGTCTTCGATATTGCGATGGCGCCTTATTCAGGGCTCGAAGGAAGCTCGGAGATCCGCCATAAAAAACTGTTCCGCGATACGTTGGTCTGTTTCTATGAGGCCGATCGGCTGCCTGCGCCAAAAACGCTCGAGGATTATCTGGCGCGCGACCACATCTCCGTCATGCTGTCAGAAAGCGATCAAAGCTTTATCGATCGAAGCTTGCAGATCCTTGGGGTGCAGCGTCGCCGGAAATTTATCGTACCCTGCATCTCAGAGGTTGCACCGCTCCTGCGCGATAGCGATTTATTGGTGACCTTGCCGAGCGCGATCGAAACCACGCTGATGCAAGGTTTTGCCAGCTCCACCCCGCCTTTGGATCTCCCGGCGGTCGATGTGGCTATGTTCTGGCACACCAGCACGGACACATCGCCGATGCATAAATGGATTAGGCAAGAACTCACCAAGACGGCTGAGCGGGTGCAAATACGGTCACGCGTTTCGGGATTGAGGGCCGCAAGCTAGCGCCGTGGAAGCAGCCTCGCGCCCTGTGGCACCGGATCTTCAAATGTTTTGATCGTGTCGCCGGTCGCCTCTTCGATGAGGTGATTGATGAGTTCGGGAAACAGCATGGGCTCGGCTGCAGCCTCCCAAAGGAAGAAGCCATAAGAGCCTGGGATCGCATTGATTTCATTGAACCAAAGCTCGCCCGTTTCCTTATTGCTCATGAAATCGATGCGCGGTGCGCCGCGTTTACCGAGCGCGGTAAACGTCCGCCGGGCAAAATCATGGATCTTGTCTTCTAAGTCTTTTGGAAGATCTGGATTGATGTCGCGGGTTAGCGACAGCATGCCCTCAGAGGGTTTGAATTGCCCCTTGGTGCCGCCATCGGCCGAAAGGTACTTTTCCCGGAAATCGAGCAGTTCCGCGCCGGACTTAGGCCGCTCGATCGCTGAGAGTTTGATCTCCTCGCCCTTGGCGACCATGGCAATATTATATTCGACCAAGTTCTGAACTTGCGGCTCGATCAAGCAAAGCGTGTCTTTCTTGAGCACATATTCGACCAGCGGCCAGAGATCTTCATTCTCGCTTTTGACCAGCCCGACGCCGACGCTGGAGCCGAGATTGGCAGGTTTGACGATAACCGGATAGCCGAGCGCGGCTTTCACGTCCGGCAAGATCATATCGGCATCTTCGATCTGAGCGCGGGTGACCGTAATGTGCGGCAGCACGTTGACCCCAGCAGCTTTGACCAGCGCCTTGGTCACGTCTTTGCGCATCGCGATCGATGTGCTCGAGGCAGAAAGCCCGGTCACCGGAATGCCGAGCAGCTCAAAATAAGCCTGGATACGACCGTCCTCGCCAAAGGTGCCGTGAAAGACGGGCAAGACACAATCGAC
>JBCBDI010000046.1:0-14137 GCA_038529885.1 Pseudomonadota bacterium | reverse complement strand
GTACGCCCTTTGGGCCATAGTCGCGCGCAAGGGACTGAGCCAACATACGCAAGCCCGCTTTCATCATCGCGAAATGAGCAAAATTCGGCTTGCCGCGCATAGATCCAGAAGCACCTGTGAAGAATAGGCAGCCCGCACCCTGCTCGGCCAATCGCGGAATCGCGCGCTTGGCGGTCAGGAAGGCACCGAAACAACCGACCCGCCAGAATTGCTCAACCACATCTGGCTCAAGCTCCTCGAATGGGATGATCGCATTGTTGCCCGCATTGTAGAGCACCGCATCGATCGGCCCTAATGTGTCAGCATGGGCGAAGAGCGCGTCTAGATCGGCTTCTGAGGTCACGTCGACGGCGAGGCTCTCTGCTTTGCCCCCAGCTTCGGTGACTTCAGCGGCAAGTTTCTCCACCTTCTCAGCCGTTCGGCCTGTGATGATCACATGGCGGCCTTCTTTTGCGAATCGTCTCGCCAATGCGCCGCCGACGCCTTGTGAGGCCCCTGCTCCGAGTACAATCACTGATCCAGCCATAGCTATTCTTCCTCCGTGCGGTCTTTTCTTTTAAGGGCCTATCGTAGCCCCTCATTCATGGATATGGGAACGCTCCAACAGGACAGGAAGCCCAATATGGCGAGATTGAACGGAAAAACTGCGCTCATCACAGGCGCGGCTGGGGGCATTGGGGCGGCGATTGCGAGTGCGTTCAAGTCCGAAGGCGCGCAGGTCATTGTGACCGATAAAGACGAAGCGGCTGGTGCGACATTCGCCAAGCGGATTGGATCGGACTTCTTTCGCCTCGATGTGAGTGAAGAGACCGAATGGGCGGCGTTAGACGGCCAGATCGACGGTCTCGATGTCTTGGTCAACAATGCGGGGATTACGGGCTTCGAAGAAGGCCCTGTCGCCCATGACCCAGAGCACGCTTCTTTAGAAGACTGGCACAAAGTCCACCGGGTCAATCTCGATGGCACCTTCTTGGGCTGTCGCTTCGCCATTCAGAAGATGAAGACCAAAAAACGCGGAAGCATCATCAACGTCTCGTCTCGCTCGGGTCTTGTTGGAATTCCCGGCGCTGCCGCCTATGCCTCGTCAAAAGCCGCGATCCGCAATCATTCTAAGTCCGTCGCGCTCTATTGCGCGGAGCAAGGCTGGGACATTCGCTGCAATTCCCTCCACCCGGCAGCCATTCTGACGCCGATGTGGGAGCCGATGCTCGGCAATGGGCCCGAGCGCGAAGCCAATATGGCCGCCATGGTTGCTGACACCCCCGCTCGCCGCTTTGGTGAGCCTGAAGAAGTCGCTGCTTTGGCTGTGCTTCTAGCCTCTGATGAAGCGCGATACATTACCGGATCAGAACTCTCCATCGATGGCGGGATACTCGCTGGCTCTGCGACCAGTCCGAAGCAGGCGGAAGACTAAGTCCCTGTAATGTAAATCAAGATATGGCATTGATCTGTATTTGTGCTTATTTCGAATGGCGCGTCTGTTAGGGGAGTCTCGCAAACATGTCTGACCTTCCTGAAGGCTATTCGATCACCCCGGCTGTGCCGGATGATATTCAAGCGTTGATTTCGGTTGATAAAGCCGCGTCCGCCTTATTCGCCCCCACGGGCCTCCTTGAACCTGAAGCTCTCAATGATCATGTGCCAGCAGAGGTGTTCGAAGCCGAGATCCCTGAGGGCAATGTCTTTGCTGCGCGCAATCAGCATGGCTGGGCGATAGGATTTGCGCTTGTGCGGCTGCGTGGCAGCGGGCTTTATCTCGATCAAGTCAGCGTGCATCCAGATCATGGTCAGATGGGTATCGGACGGGCTTTGCTGATCCGCGTGCTGACCGAAGCTGAAGCGCGCAAACTACCGCATGTCAGCCTTTCGACCTTTCGCGACTTGCCATGGAATGGGCCTTTCTATGCCTCCATGGGCTTTAAGGAAATCGCGCGGGATCGGCTTGAGCCCTATATGAAAGACATTGAAGATGCGCAGCGACCCTTTATGGACGTCTCCGAGCGCTGTTTTATGCGTCGCAAAGTCCGCCGAAACTTGTTCCGCTTCGGCATAAATAAACCGGATCCAGAGACATGACCGCACCGACCCCATCCTTTCCCGCAACGCGCCTTAGGCGGTTACGACAAGCAGGATGGATAAGAGATCTGACGCGCGAACATAGTCTCACCCCTGCAGACCTGATCTGGTCCATGGTCGTGCATGATGGAGATGAGGCTAAAATTCCCGTTTCTGCAATGCCGGGCTTGGAGCGTCTGAACGTGGCTGAGGCGGCAAACGCCGCCAAACGCGCAGAAGCGCTCGGTATTCCGGCAATCGCTATTTTCCCACATATTGATCCGGCGAAGAAAGACGAGGATGGGCGCGAAAGCCTCAATCCGGATGGTCTTATTCCCAACGTCATCAAAGCGATGAAAGACGCTGCGCCGAATGTCGGCGTGATCTGCGATGTCGCGCTCGATCCGTTTACCAGCCATGGCCATGACGGGCTGATCGACGAGGCCGGCTATGTACTCAATGACGAAACAAGCGCCGTTCTGGTCGAACAGGCGCTGGTTCAGGCCGAAGCCGGGGCGGATGTTGTCGCCCCTTCAGACATGATGGATGGCCGCATCGGAGCGATCCGAACTGCTTTGGAAGATGCCGGTCACACCAATACGATGATCCTGTCTTATGCGGCGAAATATGCAAGCGGCTTCTACGGTCCCTATCGGGAAGCGATTGGCTCGGCGACGGCGCTCATCGGTGATAAAAAGACCTATCAGCAAGATCCTGCGAATACAGATGAAGCTTTGCGCGAGGTGGCAATGGATCTCGCAGAAGGCGCTGACATGGTCATGGTCAAGCCGGGCTTACCATATCTCGACATTGTGCGGCGCGTATCGGAGACGTTCAGCGTGCCGACCTTCGCGTTTCAGGTCTCAGGTGAGTATGCGATGATCCAAGCCGCCGCTCAAAATGGCTGGATTGATGGCGAACGTGTGATGATGGAAACCTTGCTGAGCTTTAAGCGAGCGGGTGCGAGTGGTATCATCACATATTTCGCGGAAACAGCCGCTCAGAAGCTCGCATAAAGCAGCGGGTCTAGGTGGGAGCCCAAATGTCTAAGCCTGACAATGTCATCGCCCGTAAACTCGCCAATGCGCTGATGAAAGACGCTGAGATTGGCGATCGCACGCAGATGGTACTTGGGCCTGGCGGGCGATTGGGCACGAATGCCGTCAAGAAATTGATGGGCGGCCTTTGGGTCGGTGGCACCGCTTATCTGACCTCTGACGCAGTTGAGTTTCATCCCAATGGTCTGAACCGGGCCATGCACAAAGATCCAGATTCGCTGAGCGTCGTTCTGCCTCTACGGAGCATCACCGGGGTTGAAACACGGTTCGGCATTGCCACGCAGATTATCGACATCAAAACCGCAATTGGGACGCTCTCTATCCGTTGCTATGGCGCGAAAGGGTTTGCGGATAAGATTGAAAGCGTGCGCAAGGCTTAGCTTACTTCATTCAATTCAATCGATGCGATCTTGCGCCAGGTCCGGACATTGGCATGGGTCTCAACCGGCACATTAATTTCCATCGCCCAAATCTGATTGAACCGGACCGGATGATCCAGCAGTTCAGAAAAATGAACGCTCAGACCCAAATGCTCAGGCGGCGAGCCATAGCAAAGGCTCACATGAGGATCGAAGGTTCTACTGGCGCGGAAACCCTTTGCGCTCTCCAGGGCGGCTCGTAGCTCTGCTAGTTGCGGCGAGATTTCGAGGCGTATGAAAAGCGCCATGGTGAACGTGTCAGTGCGATCGATTTCGATTGGCTTGAGCTCAACAGCAGGCGCAGCCCCAAACATCGCGTTGAGATCTGGCTCGGATGTGGTTAAGGACCCGAGCGTGATATGGGGCTGAAATCTCGCCCCTTTTTGTGCGTCCGCCAGCTGATCTGAAATGTGTTTGATGCGCGCGCCGTCTTCCGAATTCGGCACGAGCCAAATGGACGTCACTTTTTGCGGGCTCATTCGTCCCAAGTCTCGTATTTCTCTCGCATATAGGCGACGCCATCGAGGACGATTTCTTCGAGCACATCCATATCGATATCAGCAAGCTTGTTCACATAGAGACAGGACTTGCCGAGTTTGTGCTTTCCAAGGCGCGAGAGCTTGTCCTGCATTTCCTCGGCGCGATAGCCGGGCATGATATAGAACACGAGATTGCTCTTGCGGGGACTGAAACCGGTGAGGATCGACTCGCCTTCCCGCCCACTATCATACTTATACTGATAGCGACCGTATCCGATGATGGTCGGCCCCCACATTTGCGCTTTTAGCCCGACGACGCGGTCGAAAAAATCGAGCAGGGCTTCTGCATCTGCTTTACGCTTTGGAGGCTCAACGGCCGCGACGAAGTCTCTCGGATTGACGTCCGTGATCTGCGTTTTGTTTTCCGATTTTGCCATCTGCGCCTCCTAGCCGATTGTCACCTTCGCGCCGAGATCGAGCACCACGATCAAGACAATGGCGATTATGAGCAGAGCCACCGAAAGTGCAATATTGATCATAACGGCGCGGTCCGCACCTTTGCGCTCCATCCAGGTCCGCGGACGGATGTCGCGCACGCGGAAGACGACCAGCGCTGATAGGACAAGGCTCGCGACATTTAGCGCGAGTAAGAGCCCGGCACGGGACGCCAGTGCCCACTCCCCCGTGCCGATGAAAAGTCCAATGGCGGCGCCGGGTGGCAACAAAGCTGCCGCGACCATCACCCCGACCAAGGTCGCATTCGCTCCGCGCGTCAGCGACAGCGCCGCCGCCGCACCCGCCGCGATGGCGAGCGCCATACCATCAAGCCTTACCTCAGCGCGCGACATCAGCTCTCGGCTGCCAAAATCGACGGGTATGGTGAAGGAAATCAAGATGGCGCAGGCCAGTGCGATGACGACGCCGATGCCCAGAGTGCGGGCCGCGCCGAAGAGTAATTTGCGATCACCAAGCGCAGCGCCCAGCGAAAATCCCATAATCGGTCCGAGCAAAGGCGCGATTACCATGGCGCCAATCACGGCCGCAACGCTGTTTGAATGGAGCCCCACCGCGGCAACAATGGTCGACAAGACGACCAAGACCACGAAATCGCGATCGAGCTTCGCATCGGCTGAGATGTCGTGATAAAGCTCTTCGCGCAACGCCAGTTTGCGCTGAGAGGCACGTTTCTGCTGAAGCTTTTTATCTTCCGGAATGGCCGGCGTCGTGGCCTCAACTGAGACGATGGAAATGCGCCAGTCTTTCTCGTCTTCGAGACACGATTGGAGATTGTCCAAGAGCGTCTGACGCGTCCCATCCCGCAAGAAAACAGAGACAAAGCGGCGATCTTTTTGCTCTAAGGGAACAACGATATAATCGATCGGGTCTGCTGCTCTGATGGCCCGAATGGCGGTCTCGAACAGCTCCCCATCGCGCATATGAAGATCAAGACGGCGCATTAGTTCGAACCGCGCTTCATGCGGGCGAGCAAGCTGCTCGTGTCCCAGCGATTGCCGCCCATAGCTTGGATGTCGGCGTAATACTGATCCACCAAAGCCGTTACTGGCAGGCTGGAGCCGTTTTCGCGCGCGGTTTCGAGGGTGATCCGTAAGTCTTTGCGCATCCAATCGACGGCAAAGCCATGCTCGTAATGCCCGTCGCGCATCGTCTCCCAGCGATTTTCCATCTGCCAGCTTTGGGCTGCCCCGCCGCTGATGGCTTCGATGACTTTGGCGATATCGAGATCGGCTTGTTCTGCGAAGTGGAGCCCTTCTGCGAGGCCCTGGACCAGACCTGCAATGCAAATTTGATTGACCGACTTGGCGAGCTGACCCGCGCCGCTCTCACCGATAAGGGTCATGCGCTTGCCATAAGCGTCCATGATCGGCTCGGCGGCGGCGAAGGCCGGCTGATCACCGCCGCACATGATGGTGAGTTGTCCATTCTCTGCGCCTGCCTGGCCACCAGAGATTGGCGCATCCAGGAAAGATGCGCCTTTATCTTTTGCGCGGGCATAAAGCGAGCGAGCCAGCTTCGCGCTCGCCGTGGTGTGATCGACAATGATCATGCCCGAGCCAATGCTTGGCTCCATCGCGTCATAGACCGCTTCGACATCTGGATCATCGCCGAGACAAAAAAAGACAAGCTCGGCGCCGGCAGCGGCGTCTGCCGGTGTCGCTGCCGCATTGCCACTATATTCATCGGCCCAGGCTTTGGACTTGACCGCTGTGCGGTTCCAGACCGTGACCTCATGCCCGGCTTTGGCCAAGTGACCCGCCATTGGGTAGCCCATCACCCCTAAGCCAAGAAATGCAGTTTTCGCCAAATCCAATCTCCAAAGTCTGGCGTTCGAAGAAATCGAACAAATTTCATCTAAATCCTAGCGGCCATTCTCAACCGATATTCACCCTGATGCCCTATGAGGTCTGACTAGACCAGAAGGGTCTTCAGGGAAAAATATGGCTGATGCTTATTCATCCCGGCGCGTAAAGGGCAGAATGCCCGCCGCGTCCGCCCGTAAGATGGGCACCTGGAAATTGGCCTATGCCGATTTCCTAACGGCTTTGTGCGCCTTTTTTCTGATCATGTGGATCATTCACGGCGTCTCAAGCGGCCAGCGCGAGACGATTGCGCAACAGTTTGGGGCTGAGGCCTCTGTGGTGAATGTCATTGCGCCGGTAGGCGCTGATCCAGCAACGCAGATCGCCAACGACCTTCGCGCCTCGCCTTTGTTCGAAGCCTATAGTTCCAGCGTCACCATCACGTCTGAACCTAATCTTGTGCGCATTGATCTTTCCGACATGACCGAACGTCCTTTGTTTGAAACAGGCGATGGATCTTTGAATACCACCGGGCGAAATCTCACACGCCTGACGGGCCAAGCGATTTCGCTGTTTTCGATGCCGGTGCTGATTGAAGGTCATACTGATTCCAATCCGAGCCTGACGCATGGCTACTCCAACTGGGAGCTGTCTGCGGATCGCGCCAATTCTGCGCGCCGTTTGCTCATCAATGCGGGCGTTTCTGAAGATCGCATCAAAGGCGTCTCAGGGCTCGCAGATACACGACCATTATTACAGGACGCTCCTGAAGACGGCGCCAATCGCCGCATCTCGATAGTTCTGGTCATTGGCGAGAAGACCGCCTAAAGCTGTACTCGGTTTACGAGAATCATCTGGAGGCTGAATGACCGCAGAAATTCTGGCTCATTGGCCCATGTGGGCGAGCCTCGCGGCCGTTGGCGTCACGATTGTCTTCTATATGCTTGATCGCTGGTCGATGGAGCTGATTTCGATCAGCATCATCGCCGCCCTGCTCGTCCTGTTCAGCCTGCCAGGCGCAACGGCCTATGATGGCGGCGAGGTTTCCGTCGCAACGCTGCTCTCAGGCTTTGCTAACCCTGCTTTGATTACGATCATGGCGCTCCTGGTCGTGGGCCAGGGCCTGTTCCAAACCGGCGCGCTTGAGGGCCCGACCAAAGCCCTGGTTCGGTCTTATGATAAACGCCCCATGATCACCCTCTTGGGCGCGTTCGCTGCCGTCTTCGCGACCAGCGCCTTCACCAACAATACCCCCGTTGTGATCATGTTCTTACCGATCATGTCGGCCATCGCGGCGCGCATGGGGGCCTCAACTTCCAGATTGATGATGCCGCTCAGCTTCGTGTCGATCTTCGCCGGCATGACGACCCTGATCGGGACGTCGACGAACTTACTTGCAGCGGACGCGTATGAACGCCTGACGCCGAACAAATTGGGATTCTTCGACCAGTCTGTCTTTGGGTTGATGCTCGCAGCGGTCGGTGTGCTTTACCTCATGATCGCGTCGCGTGTCTTATTACCGAAGCGCGAGGAATTGACCGAGACCATGGTCAAATCCGGCAAGCAATTTGTCGCCCAATTTGAAGTAACACCCGGACATTTTCTGGATGGCAAAGAAGCGGTCGCCGGCATGTTCCCAGAGCTCAAGGACATGACCGTCCGGATGATCCAAAGGGGCGAGCGCGCGTTGCTTCCGCCTTATGATGAAGTGCGCCTGATGCCCGGCGATTTGGTCATCGTGGCCGCGACACGCCAAGCGCTCACCGATTTGCTCGCAGGCAAACCGGCTATGTTAGAAGACATCTGGCAGGGCGGTGTCGCTGAAACAGATGATTCAGGCGAATCGCAACTTGGATTGGTCGAAGCCGTCATCGCGCCAGGCTCGCGTATGGCGGGCCGAACGGTTGAAATGCTCGGCTTTCGCCGCCTCACCCGCGCCGTCACGCTCGGTATTCAGCGCCGCAGCCGGATGATTCGGACCAAACTCGGCCAAATTCGTCTGGAAGCGGGCGATACGCTGCTCCTGTGCGGCCCTATCTCTGCCTTTCGAGATCTGAGAGCCAGCCGGGACCTCATCCTCTTGGAATGGTCTCAGACCGAGTTTCCGACGACAGCGAAAGCCCAAGTCGCGCGATTGATCACGATCGTGATGGTCTGTGCCGCCGCAATGGGGCTGGCTTCGATCACCCTCGCCTCAGTAGTGGCCGCGACCTGTATGATCCTATTGCAGTGCTTAAACCATAGGCAAGCCGCCCGATCTTTGGACTTACGAATCTATCTCGTCATCGCGGCCGCTTTAGCTATGGGCGTGGCTTTGGAGACGACTGGCGCAGCCAAAATGATTGCCGAATTGGTCGTCCTGCTCGCCTCTCCTTATGGAACGCTAGCGATTCTCTCTGCTATCTTCCTCGTGGTCGCCGTGTTAACTAATATTCTGTCTAATGCTGCAACAGCCGTGCTGTTTACACCAATCGCAATATCCGCAGCAGAACAGACG
This sequence comes from Pseudomonadota bacterium, assembly GCA_038529885.1. Taxonomy (GTDB): domain Bacteria; phylum Pseudomonadota; class Alphaproteobacteria; order Caulobacterales; family Hyphomonadaceae; genus Henriciella. The sequence goes on along the minus strand of JBCBDI010000046.1, from coordinate 5,311 downwards.
GGATCTGACCCCTTCCCGTTCCTGTTGGCGGTGATTTACGCCGCGAACTGTGCCTTTGCGACACCCATTGCCTATCAGACGAATATGCTGGTTATGGGTCCCGGACATTATAAATTCGGAGATTTTTTACGCTTTGGTGGCCCATTGGTCATATTAATGTGGGCGGCATTTACTATGATAGCCCCTTGGCGCTTTGACATTTAGATGCGTAGATAATGGACATGAAACTCGACGAGTCACTCTTTCAACTTCCAGGAATTCGACGCGGATTGCGTTTCTACGTGACCGGCGCGAGCCCTTGTCCATATGTTCCAGGGCAGATTGAGCGCAAAGGCTTCACCCACCTCACCCAAGAAAATCCAGATGCGCTTCATGACCAGTTGAGTCGCGCAGGGTTTCGTCGGAGCCAAGGCGTTGCGTATCGTCCTGCCTGCCCGACCTGCAATGCGTGCCGTTCGGTTCGCGTCGACGTCCCGCAATTTAAGCCGAGCAAGAATCAGAAGCGGATCCTGAAAGCCAATTCTGATTTGGTGCGACGTCCCATCGAGGCGCGCGCGACGCGAGAGTATTACAAGCTGCTAAAGACTTATCTGAACAGCCGGCATGATGGCGGCGGCATGTCAGACATGGGCTATCGCGAGTTTTGTGCGATGGTGAATGACAGCCCGGTCCAGACGCTTCTGTTTGAGTATCGGCTCGGCGAAGAAGAGGACGCCCCGCTCGTAGCCGTGTCTCTGACGGACATCGTTCGCGACGGCTTCTCCATGGTGTACACCTTCTTTGACCCAAGTCTGCGTCAGCGAAGCCTCGGCACCTATATGATTCTCGACCATGTGATGCACGCGGCAGAACTCGGTTTGCCGCACGTATATCTTGGATATTGGATCAAAAACTCAGAAAAGATGGACTATAAACGGCGTTTCAAGCCCCTAGAGGTGCTTGATGGTGGACGGTGGCGCCCGTTAGAAGAAAACGAATAAGCACACCGGAGATTTCAATGATTGATCGACGCAAACTGTTAGGCGCCGCCACACTCGGTGCCGCAGGCCTGGCTACGACCGCCTGTTCGCAATCCGCAAGCGACGATCCAGCCGCACCGGCCGTACGCCGCAAGAAGACGCGCCTCACTATGACAACGACCTGGCCAAAGGATCTGCCGGGTCTCGGCAGCGCTGCGCAGCGTCTCGCCGATCGCATTGGTGAAATGTCCGACGGCCAAATGGAAGTTCAGGTCTATGCCTCGGGCGAGCTGGTCCCAGCCTTCGAAGCGTTTGACGCAGTCGCCTCGGGCAATGTCGATATGTATCACGGCGCGGATTATTACTGGCAGTCCAAGTCGAAAGCGTACAATTTCTTCACGGCCGTCCCGATGGGAATGACAGCGCCGGAGATCATGGGTTGGATCGATTTCGGCGGCGGCCAAGCGCTTTGGGAAGAGCTTTCTGGCCAGTATGGAATTATTGCCTTCCAAGCGGCGAATACAGGCCACCAAATGGGCGGCTGGTTTAAGAAGGAAATCAACAGCCTCGATGATTTTCGCGGCTTGAAGATGCGCATTCCGGGCATGGGCGGCGATGTCGTTCGCGCGCTCGGCGGGGCGGCTGAAGCGCTTCCAGGCAACGAGATTTATCAAGCCCTGCAAACGGGCCGGATCGATGCCACGGAATGGGTCGGCCCTTGGAATGACTATTTCCTTGGCTTCCACCGTGAAGCGCAATTCCACTATGGCCCAGGCTTCCACGAACCAGGCAGCGCGCTCGCCATGGGTATGAACCGGAACAAATGGGAAAGCCTCACGCCGACCGAACAAGCCATCATTCGCGCCGCTTGTAGCGAGGTCAATCACTTGTCCGTGGGTGAGTTCACCTATCAGAACGGCGTTTATCTCGAGAAATTGGTCAATGAAGAGAATATTCAGCTCCGCCAATTCCCGGACGACGTGATGACCGAGGTGAAGCAGATTTCAGCCGACATTCGCAGCGATGTCGGCGCACAAGGCGGGTTGGAGCAGCGCATCTATGAGAGTTTTGAAGACGCCCTGAAGAAGATGCGCGGCTGGGCCAGCATTTCTGACAGTCCATACATGGTGTCGCGCGAACTTTAAGCGCAGAACTAAGAGCGAACCGAGGGAGCTGGGGCGCCATGGAAGACTTTGTAACGATTACGGGCACAGGCCTGCGCTATGCGGGCTATGTGCTAGCGCCGCTCCTCATCTTACCGCTTCTCGTCATCATTGTGCCTCGTCCATTGGCCGCGATTGCGACCCAGATTAGCAAGCTGCTTGATCGCGTGTCTGGATTTGCCATGGGGTTCGCGCTGGCCGCGGCTTTTTCGATTATCTTGATCCAGCTTGCGGCGGTGCTGCTCCGGTATGTCTTTGGGCTGAGCTTTAGTTGGCTCAATGACAGCGTGATTTTCACCTTCGCGATGATATTTATGTTGGGCGCAGCCGCGACATTGCGGGATGATGGGCATGTTCGCGTCGACATATTGCGGCCCCGCTTTAGCGACAAAACCAAAGCTGCGATTGAGCTGTTAGGCTCTCTCATTTTCATCATCCCGATCGGCATTCTGATTTTGTATGCGGGCTCAGGGCTCGTTTCGCGCAGTTGGGTCGGCCTTGAGCACTTCAATGAAAGTGATGGGCTCCCGATCAAATATCTCTTCAAAACCCTGGTGCCGCTCTTTGCCATTTTGATGATCGGTCAAGCGCTCAGCCAAGCCCTCAAAGCCGCGCTTACAATCCGCGATCAACGTCCAGCTGATCCTGGCCAAGATCTTGGTGAAGGAGCGCTGTGATGGAAATCGAACTCGCCTTCGCGCTCGGCATGTTTCTCTGCGCCATCTTCGCGCTTTTAGCAGGCTATCCCGTCGCGCTCACGCTGGGCGGTGTGGCGCTCATCTTTGGCTTTATCGGCGTGGAGCTTGGTTTGATCCCGCTTCCAATGCTGAGATTGCTGCCGAGCCGCATTTTGGGCTCGATGGAGAACCAGGTGCTGATCGCCGTGCCCCTCTTTGTGCTCATGGGTGTGATATTGGAGCGCTCAAAGGTTGCCGATGACCTTCTCCATACGGCGAGCCGCCTGCTGGCTCGGGTGCGCGGGGGGCTAGGCTATGCGGTTGTGATTGTTGGGGCCTTATTGGCGGCATCGACAGGCATTGTTGGTGCAACCGTGATTACAATGACCCTGATCGCGCTGCCGACCATGCTCCGTCAGGGATATGACCCAAAACTTGCGACCGGAACGATTGCAGCGAGCGGTACACTTGGCCAGATCATTCCGCCGAGCATTGTCCTCATTCTTCTGGCGGATGCGGTGTCAAACGCCAATCAATCTGCGGCCATGCGGTCTGGAAATGGCGCTGGAGTGGTATCAGTGGGTGACCTCTTTGCCGGAGCGCTCATTCCCGGCCTGATGTTGGTGGGACTGTATCTCCTCTATCTCGTTATCACCGCTATTCTGCGTCCGAGCGCAAGCCCAGCTGTCTCACTAGATGAAGACAGCGAGCCGCTGACGCTGTCGGAAATCGCGCGAAGCCTTGGCGCCCCACTGGCGCTGATCATTGCCGTTCTCGGATCGATCCTGGCTGGACTCGCCTCACCGACGGAAGCCTCTGCGATTGGCGCAGGCGGCGCGCTCTTATTGGCCGGCATCAGACTAGCACCAGAGCATGGGCGACGCGGCGACCTTGCCAGCATCTGGGCCTCCTTTGTCAGTCTTTTGCTCTTGGGCCTTTTGGTCAACACGATCGATTTGCGGGTCAACCGCGCTGAGATCAGCACGCTCAGTCAGGTTGGCATTGGCGTCGCAGCGCTTGCCAGCATTGTTTTTTTTGGCGGTCTTTTATCGGCAGCGCGCGTCTTGTGGCGCGCCAATCAGTTTAGCGACTCCCTGCGCTCAGGGGTTCAGATTACCAGCATGGTCTTCTTGATCTTAATCGGCGCCAGTCTCTTTGCCCTGGTCTTCCGGGCCTATGATGGCGACCATTATGTCGAGGCCTTGCTGACCGGCATTCCAGGTGGGCTGTGGGGCGCGCTCGCGATCACCATGCTGGTCATGTTCATTCTCGGCTTCTTCTTGGATTTCATCGAGATCGTGTTCGTCGTTGTGCCGATTGTGGCGCCGCCGCTAATCATATTGGGCGCGGATCCGGTCTGGCTGGCCATTCTGATGGCGCTCAATCTTCAGACCAGCTTCCTCACGCCGCCCTTTGGGTTTGCGCTCTTCTATTTGCGCGGCGCTGCGCCAGAGGGCGTTGAAACCATGGATATATGGCGCGGAGCGATCCCGTTTATTGGGCTGCAAATGGTGATGATCGGTCTGGTCGCCGCGATCCCAGCGCTTGCGACCTGGTTGCCGACCTTCGTCCGATAAAAAAGGGCGCATGAAGCGCCCTCTTCCCGAAATTTTCTTTTGGCCAATCAGGCTTAGAACTTCACCTCAGGCGGCGTGCTCATGCTGACCCGATCCTCGCCGAGGTCGAAGAATTCGCGGGGCTCAAAGTTGAAGCTGCCGGCCACGATAGAACCCGGGAATTGCTCACGGGCGGTGTTATAGTCTTGGACCGCAGAGTTGTAGAAACGGCGCGCGGCGGCGATTTTGTCTTCGATAACCGCAAGCTCATCCTGGAGGTCTTTAAAGTTCTCATTCGCTTTGAGGTCTGGATAGGCCTCAGCGAGCGCGAAGAGACGACCGAGTGCTTGTCCGAGAACGCCCTCAGCTGCACCCATCTCACCTGGCGTATTGGCACTGACTGCGCCCTGACGGGCTTGAATGACCGCATCCAAGGTCTCTTTCTCGTGGGCCGCATAGCCTTTGACGGTTTCGACCAGGTTCGGGATCAAGTTTTGGCGCTGTTTGAGCTGAACATCGATATCAGCAAAGGCCTGATTGCAGCGCTGGCGCTTCGCGACGAGGCCGTTGTAAATTCCGATAATGAAGACCGCCAGGACAGCCACTATCCCAAGCACAACCAATAATGGGGTCATTCAAAGTCTCCTTGTTTCCAATCCAACCAAATAGCTAATGGGCATCTTTCCAGCGCGCAAGCGTCAGGCGTCAACCAAGGCGCGCGCCCGTTTAAACACGTCGTCGAACATAGCCTCCGTCAGTCGGCCGGTATTGGTGTTGTAGCGCGAGCAATGATAGCTCGATAGCAAAGTCAGATCGCCGACTTGATACTCCGTGCCATGCCCAAACGGATGATCCTTCAGGCGCAATCCGAGCGTTCGAACTGTCGAATCGTGACTGATTTTTCCGAGACAAAGCAGGACTTTAAGATCGGGCAGCGCCTCAATTCGTGATTTGAG
>JBCBDI010000045.1:0-14157 GCA_038529885.1 Pseudomonadota bacterium | reverse complement strand
AGAAATGTTCGCCTACGGGGCGCAAGTCATGGCCGACCGCCGCGCCAATCCGCGCGAGGATTTGCTTACGGTGATCGCGCATTCCAAGCTCGATGATGAATTGCTGCCGCAAGAATATCTCGATGGGTCTTGGTTACTGATCATTTTCGCTGGCAATGACACGACCCGTAACTCGCTCTCGGGCACGATCAAATTGATGACCGAATGGCCGGATCAACGCGCTATGGTGCTCGATGATCCAAGCTTGATCCCGCGCATGTCAGAAGAAGCGCTTCGTCTCGTCTCCCCGGTGAAACATATGCGACGCACGGCGCTCGAAGACACCGAGCTCAATGGTCAGCGCATCGCGAAGGATGAGAAAGTCGTCATGTGGTATGGCGGCGGCAATCGCGATCCGGACATTTTCCCGAACCCGGACACGTTCGATATGATGCGCGACAATGTCGATAAGCATATCGCGTTTGGACACGGGGTTCATAAATGCCTCGGCTCACGCGTCGCGCAGATGCAGCTTCGGGTTGCCTATGAGCAAATCTTCCAACGCTTCCCCAACATCGAATTTACCGGTGACATCAAATACGGGCCTAATGCGCTGGTGCACGCCATTTCCAAGCTAAAAGTGAATCTCTATGGCCGCGGCAATAGCCGCCTGACCCAGGTTCAAGTGAAAGCGATGGAATCTGCATAACCCGCAACAGTGGGCGACTACTGCAATAATTATTCACCCGCCGATTGAATCGGTTTGCACAAGCCGTACGATTAGTACAGCCTCTGCTCAGGCATGCATTTTGCTTGCATTGTATGCCTGGGAGAAAAGGGGTCGATGCGCCCATAGAAAATGGAATGCATGATATGAAAAAATTACTCGGACGAGTGTCGTTTCTGACGTTTACGTCAGCGATGATTCCAATGGTCGCTCTGGCTGGTCGTCGCGGCGGACGCGGCGGACATGGCGGTGGTCATCATCACGGTGGCGGCGGTGGCCGTAGACGCGGTGGCGGTGACAAGAATGGCCACGATGTACCAGAAATCGATATTGCAGAAGGCTTAGCCGCTGTTGCAATCCTGATTGCGGTTCTGCTTTTGCTGCGTGAGTTCAATAAGCGTCGCGCAATCGCTTAAGCCCAAGCTCATTTTGGGACGCGCCATGATGACGTATTATGGCGCGTCTTTTGCAACCTGATCCGGACCGAAACTTCGATCAGAGCGTGCTATGTCCTTGGATTCAGATCCAAATTCAATCTCCAAAACACCTGATCTTTCAGCCTCGTTCAGCCTGTCGGCTGTGTTGGCGTGGCTGGGTATTTTTGTGCTGGGTCTATCCGCCTTCACCTATGTGACGATTTTTGGCGCTGGATATGCTTTTGGCACGCGCTTTTTTACAGCCACCTTTTTGGCGGTCCTCTTCGCCGTCCTGAAGCCCGGTGTTTTTCAGGCCCTCGCGCCGCAATATGATCTCAATCCAACGAAACGTGTCGTGTCGATTTTGGGCGTCGGCACACTCATAGCGGCTTCCACGTTTGCACTGGCGCAGCAGGAACTGGCGCCCGCGACCGTGCCGGTTTTCGCGCTATGGCTTCTCGGAGCTGTTATGACGACCTGCGGGGTCGCACGCCTACTGGTGCCTGCAGAACGCTGGCGCACCGTCTTCGCCAAGTCAGGTTGGAGCGTCATTCCGGTTTTCATCATCGGCTATTTTCTGCTGGATGCGATCGAATGGATGCGGCTCATCGCCGACTGGTTCATTTTCGACGCCATCATTGACTGGTTGACTGAGATCACGCTGATCGCGTCTGCAAACCTGATGTATGGGCTCGGATTTGACGTCTATACGATCCCTGCGACACGCGAATTGGGCATGGAGGACTTCTATGTCTATGTCTGGGGTCCATGCTCCGGGATCGAAGGTTTTGTCCTGATTTCCGCATTCTTGAGCATCTATATTTGGATGTTCCGCAAGACCTTGGACTTTCCACGCGTCTTTATCCTGTTCCCGATAGGGATTGCGCTTAGCTGGTGTCTGAATGTCGTTCGGATCAGCACGCTGCTCTATATCGGAGCGCGCATCTCGCCTGATCTCGCCGTGGATTCGTTCCACAGTCATGCGGGGTGGCTAATGTTTACGCTTCTCGCCGTGACCTTGACCGCAGCGACCTCCGCCTTTGGTTGGTTCCACCTCAAAGCTGACAGCGTGAAGGCTCCGCAGACGGCTGGACACAGGCAAGGCCCGGCGACGCTGCCATTTTTGCGTGATCCGAACATTGCGCAGATTCTGCCCTTCATTGTGTTTATGGCATCGGCCTTCTTGATCGAGACCTTTACGCAATCTTCGACGCCTTATTACCCGCTGCGTGCGGCGGCCATGCTCGCCGTATTGGTTTTGATTGGCGCCTATTTGCGCGACCTGGATTGGTCTTTGAGCCTGCCGCCAATTGCAGCGGGCGGGGCGATTGGGGTGATTTGGCTGCTGACCACGCCGGCGGTCGAGGCAGGGTCTGATCCGGTCGCCGTGATGTTTGCCAGCATGTCGGGTGCCGCGATCGTGTTCTGGATTGCCGCGCGGACAATCGGCACGGTTCTCTTGGTTCCGATCATTGAGGAGCTGTTCTTTCGAGGATACTTGCTGCGCAAGCTCGATACTGGATCGGTGTTTATGCGCATTCTGGCGATATTGGTGAGCACGGCGGCTTTTGCCCTCCTGCATCAACGTTGGTTGGCTGCGTTTCTGGCCGGACTTGTCTTTGCGATGATCACTCTCTGGCGGGGGCGGGTCAGCGACGCCATTATCTGTCACGCCGTCGCCAATGGCATCATAGCCGCCTGGGCCATCGCGCTCCAGGATTGGTCAGTGATCTAGCCTGAGAGGCTTTTTTCTTAGAGAACCAGCTGCGTCTGCGTGACCAAGCAGACCTTCTTGCCATTGGGGTCTGTGACCTCGGTTTGCCAGACTGAGAGGCGCCGGCCTATGCGGACGGGAGTTGAGACGCCGGTGACGAGCGTTCCGGCCGGGGGGCCGCTTAAAAAGGCGGTGTTGCTTTCGATCGTGGTTGTGCCTTTGGCCCCTTCCGGGATAGCGAGCCAGGCCCCAGTGGCGCCGAGCACGTCGCAAAAGCTCATCATACAGCCGCCATGCATGGTGCCGCCAGCTGTGCAGAGCTCTTCGCGGACCAGCAATTCGCCAACGACTTTGTCTTTCGTCGCTTCAAGCAGCTTGATGCCCAGCAGTTTTGAATAAGGCTGCGCCTCTGCAATTTGTACCAGTGGGTCCATCGTGTCCCTCCTTTTCCCACCAGCATAATCGCTCGGACGCACCGCGTAAGCCCGCACCCAAGGTCAAGTTTCGCGCCTGATCAAATAAGTGTGATCAATAAAATCGTATTGATTGTCGATAAACGCGCGACAGGGGAATTTTTCTACGATAAGACTCCTCACATAACGCAGAAGGGAGGCGTTGGTGATGAAACTGACTCTGAAATCTAATTCTTTGTTTGCCGGTGCGAGTGTTGCGCTTGCAATGGTTCTGAGCGGCTGTGTGGCAGTCGATGGAGCGGCTGCTCCGGAAGAGACAGCAGCGGTTGAAGAAACCGTCGTTGAGGCTGCTGAAGCGGTTGTTGAGCCTGTCCAAGAGACGGTCGCCGAGATGACATCGGAAGCCAAACTGGCGGCGATCCTCGAGGCCCAGCCAGATGAAGTGAAAGCCCGTTACGGGGCCCGCAATCCCGCCGAAACGCTCGCCTTCTTCGGGGTCGAACCCGGCATGAAAGTGGCAGAAGCTTTGCCCGGCGGTGGCTGGTATTCGAAAATTCTACTGCCATATCTCGGCGAAGAGGGCACGCTTGTTGGCGCGCACTATCCGGATGCCGTTTGGGGCCTGTTCGGCTTCGGTGATGAATGGACCGCGACCCGCATTGAAGGCACCAATAATTGGCCGACCCAAGCTGCTGAATGGGACATTGAAGGCGGCGCAGCGATCAAATCTGTTCGCTTGACCGAAATGCCAGCAGAAGCAGATGGCATGCTCGACGCGGTTCTCTTCATCCGCGCGCTGCACAATCTCAATCGCTTCTCTGGCGGTGAGACGGACTTTATGGGCGACACCCTGGCTGAGACCTATCGCGTTTTGAAACCAGGCGGCATTGTCGGCGTGGTCCAACACGAAGCGCCGGAAGCCAATAGCGATGATTGGGCGAATGGCAGCAATGGCTATCTCAAGAAAACAGCGCTCATTGCTGCTTTCGAAGCCGCTGGCTTTGAGCTGGTGGGTGAGACCGACCTGAATGCCAATCCGAACGATGTGCCGACTGAAGAAGACTTTGTTTGGCGTTTGCCGCCTTCTTTGTCTGGCACTGAAGAAGGCACGCCCGAGCGCGACGCGAATGTCGCTATCGGCGAATCCAACCGGATGACGCTTAAGTTCCAAAAGCCAGCTTAAACTGGATTTGAAACGAAACCATGGTGGCGCAGAGCTTCTGGCTTTGCGCCACCGCTTTATCGGACTTGGCAGTCCCAGTGGCTTGGCGTAGACCACGCGCTGATAATCTAAAGAGATTGCTATGACCGCTTATCGCCTATTTGGGGCTGAAACCTCTCCATACTCTGTCAAAGTGCGCTCATTCTTGCGCTATAAAGGCGTTGAGTTCGAATGGATTGGGCGCAGCAAAGCAACCGAAGAAGAGTTCGCGGCGCTGGCGCGAGTCCCAACGGTGCCGTTGCTCTTGTCGCCGAACCGGCCGGCGAATCAGGATTCGACCAGCATTCTCGCGACCGTCGAGGCTGACCATGCCGAACCGTCTGCTGTGCCAGAAGATGCAGCCTGCGCCGCGCTTGCGCTGATCCTGGAAGATTATGCTGACGAGTGGCTCAACAAACTGATGTTCTTCAATCGCTGGGGGCAGAAGCCAGACCGCGAAGCTGCCGGTGATCGCACCATGGAACAATTGCTGGATGGGGACCTCCCACGGGCGAAAAAGAAGACCCGCGACCAGATCGTCAAACGCATGCGCGACCGCCTGCCTTTGGTGGGCGTGGAGAAAAAGAATGAGAAAGTCCTGAAGCCAAGCTTTGAGCGCTTTTTCACTCTGCTCAATGCGCACCTGGAAAAGTCGCTCTTCTTGTTTGGCGGGCGCCCCTCTGCGGCTGATTTTGCGCTTGCAGGACAAGTGGCCCAGCTTCTCATGGATCCAACGCCGGGCGATTGGCTGCGCGCTCAAGCGCCCTTCGTGACGGCTTGGAGCGAGTTTATGGAAGACCCGAAGGCGGGCGGCCCGTTCAAGCCTCTGAGCGAGTTGGAAGAGACGCTGCTTCCTCTGTTCCGCGATGAAGTGGCGACCACGTATCTGCCATGGGCAAAGGCCAATATGGACGCCGCTGAAGCCAAAGAAGACCGCGTCGCCCTGAAGCTTGACGGCAAAGCCTATGATCAGATTGCGCAGCATTATGCAGCGCGCGCTTTCCGTTCGGTGTCTAAGGCGGTGAAATCGGCCAAGTCTGCTGACGGTCTTGAGGCCTTTTTGGAAAAAGCGGGCGCGGCAGAGATCTTCGCCTAAGGGTCTTTGGCCCCTTCTGGTGGGGTTTGATCGGCCCAAAGCTCAAAATTCGCAACGATGATCCGGCCCCGCTCGAGGTCGACGAGCGGGACATCCTCGAGCGTGAACGGGATGAGCACAGGCTTGCCGCGCTCTTTGAGCTGAACTTCAACAAGGTCGCTGGCACCGTGATTGAGCACAGCCTTCACGCGCCCGATCGCGGCTTCGCCGCCGGCAAAGACGTCGAGCCCGACCAGATCATCGACGTAATACTCATCCTCGTCCGGGGCAGGCAGCGCTTCGCGCGGCACGTAGAGGCGCGTGCCTTTCATCGCATCCCACTCTTCCTTCTGGCGAGCATCGGACGGCGTCACGACAAAATGGTTTTTCGCAGGGCGCGCGCGCTTAGGGGCAAGCGCAAGCTCACCGTTCTCGAGCAGAAATGGCGCATAGTCGAACAGCGCTTCCGGCTCGGCGGTAAAGCTCTTCACGCGCACATCGCCGCGTACGCCATGGGCTCCCATAATCGCGCCGACCACGACTAAATTTTGCTTTGCGCCACTCATAATCGCCCTGCTAAACCTTGTGTTTACAGATTGGAAGCTTCCATTTTCGGCTCTTGCACACTAGGAGTGCGCGCTTGAAAGATGATGACGAAGACCATGACAGACAGTTTGCCGATTTCGATTGATGATGTGCACGACGCCGCAAAGATCCTTGAGGGTCAAATTGAGCGCACACCCATGCGCCATTCAAAAACGCTGTCAGATATTACCGGGGCAGAAGTCTGGGTGAAGTTCGAGAACCTGCAATTTACTGCAGCGTTCAAAGAGCGCGGCGCGCTGAATAAGCTTGCGCGCCTGTCAGACGATCAAAAAGAAGCAGGCGTTGTCGCAGCATCCGCGGGCAATCACGCGCAAGGCGTAGCCTATCATGGACGCCGACTGGGTGTGCCGACGACCATCGTCATGCCGGTAACCACGCCGTTCAACAAAGTCGAACATACGCGCGCTTTTGGTGCCCGTGTGGTCCTTGAAGGCAACACATTCGACGAGGCCAATGCCTATGCGCAGAGCCTGCGCCAAAAAGAGGGACTCACCTGGATCCATCCCTTTGATGATCCAGAGATCATGGCCGGGCAGGGCACGATCGCGCTGGAAATGCTGGAAGACAATCCGGACCTCGACACGCTGATCATCCCGATCGGTGGCGGCGGCCTCATTTCAGGCATGGCGACAGCGGCCAAAGACCATAATCGCTTCATCCGCGTGATCGGGGTCGAAGCCTCAATGTATGCCGGCATGCGCGCGCGCCTTGAGGGCCGTGAGCCAAAGACTGGCGGGGCGTCGATCGCTGAAGGCATCGCGGTCAAAGATGTTGGCATTCTGACCGAACGTGTCGTGCGCGAGCTCGTGGATGATGTGGTCGTGGTTGAAGAAGAACATATTGAACGCGCCATCACCCTGTTTGCTGATATTGAGAAAACCGTCGCTGAAGGGGCGGGCGCTGCCGGGCTTGCGGCCATGCTGGCGCATCCCGCAAAATTTGCGGGACGCCGCGTTGGCCTCGTTCTCTGCGGCGGCAATATCGACTCGCGCTTGCTCGCATCGGTGCTGACCCGCGCGCTCGTGCGCGACAATCGCTTGGTCAATATCCGCATCATTGGCGATGACCGCCCAGGCCTCTTGGCTTTGGTCTCGAAAGTGATCGGGGATGCAGGGGCCAATATTGTCGAAGTGACCCACAATCGGATCGCTCTGGATGTGCCCGCAAAAGGTGCCGAATTTGACATTTTGATGGAGACACGGGACGCGCAGCATACCCAGGATGTGATCGATGCGCTCGGTCAAGCGGGATACCCGCCGCGGACCAATTGATCTTAGTCTCGCCAAATTGGTAAATTTTTTTGCAGACCCCGTTAAGATGTTAAATCTTGGTTAGAGAAATGCCGCTCTAAGTCGTTCGCGAAAGTGGACCAATCATAGGGCGAGAAATGCGATATCTGTTAGCTGTTTTGGGGATTGCACTCACGATCTCGGGAGCATCTGCGCAAGGGATCAAACAAACCAAGGGCGAGTTTGAAGATAAGTTCCGGCAATTGGACGAGGTGCTTCCTAGTCCGAACGTCTATCGCAACGCCGCCGGTGAACCGGGCCATGAATACTGGCAGCAAGAGGCTGACTATTCGATCAAGGTGAGCCTGGATGAGGACGCTCGGCGCCTCACAGCCTCTTCGACGATTACCTATACGAACAATTCGCCGGACACGCTTCGCTATCTTTGGCTGCAGCTCGACCAGAACCGGTTCAGGGAAGACTCCATTGCGGAGATGACCCGAACCTTCGATTCAAAAATTCCGGGCTCGGTCAATCTGCGCGGCGCGGTGAAGCCGCAAATTACGCTGCGTTCTCTGCGCCGAATGCAGTCGCAAGCTGATCATGATTATGGCTATGACATTACCCGCGTCGCCGATGCGCGCGGCGGGGCTCTGGAGCATACGATTGTCGGCACGCTCATGCGGATTGATCTGCCGCGTCCGCTAACGCCAGGCCAATCCACCCGGTTCCAGATCGACTGGGCGTATAATCTGGTTGAGCAAAAGGCTATGGGTGGCCGCGCAGGTTATGAGCATTTCCCGGATGATGAACGCGAAGGCGGCAATGACATCTTCCTCGTCGCGCAATGGTTCCCGCGCATGGTTGCCTATTCAGACTATGAAGGCTGGCACAATAAGGAATTTCTCGGCAGCGGTGAGTTCACCCTCGAGTTTGGCGACTATGATGTCGAGATTACCGTCCCGAACGATCATATCGTCTCCTCTGCGGGCGTTCTGCAGAATGACCGCCAAGTCCTAACCTCAACCCAGCGTGCGCGCTTGGCGGACGCCCGCGACGCCGATCGGCCCCTCTTTGTGGTGACGCCCGAAGAAGCCGAGGCGAATGAGAGCTCAAACCCAACTGGTATGAAGACTTGGAAATTCCGGGCTGAGAATGTCCGCGATTTCGCTTGGGCGAGCTCGCGCAAGTTCGCTTGGGATGCGCAAGGCTTCAAACAGCCGGGCGCTGAGCATGAAACGGTTATGGCCATGTCCTTCTATCCAAAAGAAGGCGGCGAGCTTTGGCAGAAATATTCCACCACCGCTGTCGTCCACACGATGGAGGTCTATAACCGGTTCGCATTTGATTATCCTTATCCCACCTCGCAATCGGTGAACGGACCGGTTGGCGGGATGGAATATCCAATGATCACCTTCAATGGCCCGCGCACGACCCTGCAGGATGATGGCACCCGCACCTATACAATGGCGGAAAAGCGCTTCCTGATCGGCGTTGTGATTCATGAGATTGGGCACATTTATTTCCCAATGGTGGTCAATTCAGATGAGCGCCAATGGACCTGGATGGATGAGGGCTTGAACAGCTTCCTCGACAGTGTTGCAGGCTATGAGTGGGATCCGAACATCCCTTGGACCCGCTCGCTGCCGCGCGATCTCGTCTACTATATGGTGTCTGAAGAACAGGTGCCGATCATGACCCAGTCTGACAGCGTCTTGCAGCTTGGGCCGAACGCTTATGGCAAGCCATCTGCGGCCTTACATATTCTCCGCGAGACCGTGCTAGGCCGCGAAAAGTTTGATTTTGCCTTCCGCGAATATTCGCGCCGCTGGAAATTTAAGCGCCCAACCCCGAGCGATTTCTTCCGCACCATGGAAGAAGCCTCTGGCGTGGACTTGGATTGGTTCTGGCGCGGCTGGTTCTACACAACCGACCATGTCGATATCTCGCTCGACCGCGTCTTCCAGATGGAAATGGACACTGAAAATCCGGACATCGACCTCGCTCGGGCCCGCGAAGACATGCTGAACGAGCCTGCTAAAGTTGGCGTCACGGCGAACGAATCTGAAGGCATTCGCACCTGGGTGCAGCGCTTCCCTGACATTCGCGACTTCTATGACGAGAACGATATTTACACCGTCACTAACAAAGAGCGGAACGAGTATCACGCTTATCTCGCCGACCTAGACGAGATTGAACGCCAAGTGTTCAACCGCGCGGTGGATGAAGACGCAGAATATTATGCGCTTGAATTCTCTAATGTTGGCGGCCTGGTTATGCCGATCATTCTCGGCTTGGAGTTTAATGATGGCACATCTGAAAAGATGTACATCCCAGCTGAAATCTGGCGCAAGAACCCACATCGGGTGAGCAAGCTTCTCGTTTTCGAGAAAGGCAAAGAGCTGACTCAGATTGTCGTCGACCCAGATTGGGAAACGGCAGATGCGGACCTGGAGAACAATTACTATCCGCGCCGGATCACCCCGTCGCGCGTGGAAGCGTTCAAATTCCGCAATCCGTACTCTTTCGATCGCCGCGACATCATGCAGGACATCAAGACCGAGCTTGAAACCGACGACGAAGCAACCGAAGACGACGCTGAAGACAAGTCTGGAGACTAAGGCGTGCGATCCTTTTCGGCGATGTGTTTAGCGGCCATTGCTTCAGGTTTGGCCGCCCAAACAGCGCTAGCGCATGAGCAAGCGATTGCCTTTTCAGAAGTAACGGTCATCCAAGACGAAGAGGGCGACTGCGCCAATGCCGCCTGTCGTTTGGAAATCGCCCATCGCCTGATCATTCATGATGCGGAAAGCACGCTGATGGATGTGCTTGGCGCCCGCGCGGACTTGGTTGGGGACAAAGAGGCTCAAGAGCGGTTCGAAGCCTATGTTGCGGATCGTTTTGCGATAGGCGACGCAGCGACCGACACGGCTTTTGATCTCACCTTGCTCGGCGGCGAAGTCGAGCGGGGGCATTATTGGGTCTATCAAGAAGCGATCCTGGATAAGCCGGTCGAAGCCTTGTCGATCGCGCAGGGCGTTTTGATGGACGCGATCCCGGCGCAAACCAATCGCGTGAACGTCAAACATGATGGCCGTGTGCAGACGCTGATCTTTTCCTCAAGCCCGCGATCTCAGACCCTAAGTCTTGATTAGGTGACAGGCGGCGCAATCCAACCTACATAGCGCCAGCAACGTCTTCGGAGAAACAGTCTTGCGCATTTTATTTGCGGCCCTCAGCGGCCTAATTCTCGCAGCATGTGGTGGAGAAACCATGGACCCCAATGATCCTCTGACAACCTATATTCCGTGGGACCCTGACCGCAGTGAGGTCCAGACCACAGAGAGCGGTCTGCAATATGTCATCGTGCGCGAAGGCGAAGAAGATGGCGTCACCCCAGGGCCGCGCGACCGGGTCAGTGTGATGTATGATGGGCGTCTGACCGACGGGACCGTTTTTGATAGCTCTTATGAGCGCGGTTCAACGGCAACGTTTGGGGTCAACCAAGTGATCTCCGGATGGACCGAAGGTCTGCAGCTCATGTCGACCGGCGATGAGTTCATTTTCTACATCCCTTCAGAGCTAGGCTATGGCCAGAACCCCCGTCCGGGCGGCAAGATCAAGCCGGGCGATGATCTGATCTTCCGAGTGGAATTGAAGCAGGTCGTCAAAGCCCCAGAGCCCCGCGCAACCGACATCGAAGCCTGGGATAAATTCACGCCCTGGAACTCAGAGCTGCCAGAGGTCCAAAAGACCGGTTCCGGCCTTGAATACGTCGTCCTCGCCAGCGGCGACGAAAGCGGCACGAGCCCGACCGGCGGCGACCGCTCTGTGGTCTATTATGAAGGCCGTTTTGATGATGGTGGTGAGGTCTTTGACAGCGCCTTCCAGCGCGGTGAGGCGGCAATCTTCCCGACCAATCGCGTCATTCCGGGCTGGACTGAGGCGCTTGAATTAATGAAGCCCGGCGATCGCTGGCTCATTCACGTGCCGGGTAATCTCGCCTATGGCCCGCGCGGCAATGGCCCGATCCCACCAAATGCGGCTCTAAACTTTGAAGTCGAATTGATGGATGTTATCCCTGTCGGATAAGATTCGCCCTGTTTCCTAAGGGCATATGTCTGGGAGGGCAGGGGACATGCAACGCACTATTCGTGGACTAGGCTTTGGACTGGGACTGGCGGCGCTTTCGGCGTGTCAGTCTCTGCCGACCGTACCAACGACGATATTCTCAGGCACAGAAGCGGCTTGCCCAGTCCTGGAGCCTGGCCCGTCGCCTTATACACCGCCTTTCCCGGCGGACTGCCGGACGATGAATAAAACCGCATCTGGCGTGCGCTACATTCCCATCCGCAATGGCGACATTGCGGGCGGCTCACCGGGCTACGATGCGACCATTGTGGTGCAATATGAGGCCTTTCTGGCGAATACGGGTGCGCTTATCGACAGCTCTTATGCGCGCGGTGAATCGAGCGTCTACGAGATGAACCAGCTGATCGATGGCTGGGCCGAGGCGGTTCAATTGATGAATCCCGGCGATGAGTGGCTGGTCTTTGTGCCCTCGTCTGAGGCGTTTGGAGACCAGCCGGTGGGCGACGCCATCCCGCCAAATGCGGATCTGGTTTACCGCGTCGCTCTAGAGGGCTTCCTGTCAGCTGAAGCTTTAAGTGCGGCGAGCGGAGCAGAAGAAACATCGGCGCCTCAACCTGAAGCGCCAGAAGCCCCGGAGGCAGCGCCGGTCGACCCGTCTGTGACCACAATGACCGAAGACGGCATCGTGGAGCCACTCGGACCAGACATGGCCGCTTGGCAGGCCTATTTCCCATGGGACGGCGACAGAGAACGTGTGAACACCTTACCGAGCGGATTGTCTTATGTCGCCTTGGAGCGCGGCCCGACAGACGTCCGAACGGCCATCGAGTCAGATCAGGTCCTGGTTCACTATGAGGGGCGTCTCGCAGAAACGAGCGAATTCTTTGATAGCTCGTGGTCGAATGAAGAGCCGGCGCTGTTTGGCGTTGATGCGCTCATCCCCGGCATCACCGAAGCGCTCACACTGATGCGCCCGGGCGACCGGTTCCTCGTGCACATCCCGTCTGATCTTGCTTATGGTGAGGCAGGCGCAGGCGACGCGGTGCCGCCAAATGCCGATTTGATGTTCCAATTGGTGCTGTTGCAGATCCAACCGACAGAGTAGTCTGCGCGCTTAGGCGGCAGGGCGCTCTGCGACCATCATATAATTGACTTTGGTGTCGCCCGAGAGCCTCCACTGATCAGCAATGGGATTGAAGCTGACGCCTTGCGCGGGCGCTGGTTTGAGGCCCGCTTCGGTGAGTGGACGATCAATCTCATCTGGGCGGAGAAATTTCTCAAACTCATGCGTACCGCGTGGCAGCCAGCCGAGCACATATTCTGCGCCAACAATGGCAAGCGCCCAAGCTTTTGCCGTCCGGTTCAGTGTCGCAACAATCATCAGGCCGCCCGGTTTGACGAGGCTGGCGCAGTCTTTGAGAAATTGCGCAGGATCCGCGACATGCTCAACCACTTCAAGATTGAGGACGACATCGAAGGCCGGTTCACCGGCTTCAATTAAAGCTTCGACGGTTCCAGCCCGAAAATCGATATCTAGACCGCCTTGTTCAGCGTGGGTCATCGCCGTTTTGATATTGGCCTCACTGGCATCGACCGCCGTCACGCGCGCGCCGAGGCGGGTCATCGGCTCGCTCACCAAGCCACCGCCGCAGCCAATATCGAGCACTCTGAGGCCTTCAAACGGCTTGCGCGCACTGCTGGAGCGATTGAAGTGCAGCTCGATCGTGTCCCGGATGAAACCGAGCCGGACCGGGTTGAATTTATGCAAGGGTTTGAACTTGCCTTTTGGGTCCCACCATTCGGCGGCCATGGCGGTAAATTTAGCAACCTCATCCGGGTCGATGCTCGGCCGGTGTGCGGTGGTTTGATCGGCGGCGTGAGTCGCTGTCATGAGTTTAGCAATCCTGATTGCGGTTTTCGTCCGAGCCCTATAAGGAAGCGCCTGCTTAGTTGAGCTTAGATGGTTTATTTTGACGAGGCGGCAATGGCGCGCACTGTTTTGAAATTCGGCGGCACTTCGGTGGCAGATCTCGAGCGGATCTCTCATGTCGCTGATATTGTTGCGCATCGGGCCTCCCAAGGCGAAAAACTGGCCGTAATTGTGTCGGCCATGGCGGGCGAAACAAACAAGCTGGTCGGCCTTGCAAAAGGCGCCGCGGGTGAAGATGTGGTCGGCGATGCATTTGATGATGAATATGATGTCGTCGTGGCCTCTGGTGAGCAGGTGACAAGCGGTCTTCTGGCGCTCTCTTTGCGCAAGCGCGGGCTAAAAGCGCGCAGCTGGCTCGGCTGGCAGATGCGGATGAAAACGCGCGAGGGTCATGGCTCGGCGCGGATTGATGGCTTTGATGAAGATAGCGGCCTCGGCGATGCGATTGATAGCGGTGAGATCGCTGTGATTGCAGGCTTTCAAGGCATTTCGGAAACGGGCCGTGTGTCGACGCTTGGACGTGGCGGGTCGGACACAACGGCGGTTGCTGTGGCCGCTGCGCTTGGATCCGTACCGTGCGATATTTATACCGATGTGGACGGGGTCTATACGACTGACCCGCGCATCGTCCCGCAAGCCCGGCGTTTGGAACGCGTGTCTTATGAAGAGATGCTCGAAATGGCCTCGCTCGGCGCAAAAGTGTTGCAAACCCCGGCTTGCGGGACGATGCGCGGGTCAGTCGTATAGACCCCGTCCACAAAGGTAAAAATATCGC
>JBCBDI010000044.1:0-14450 GCA_038529885.1 Pseudomonadota bacterium | reverse complement strand
GGTGAGCTGCAAACCAAATCTGATGAGCTGACCACGGCTTGGGCGGCTGAGAAAGATAAGCTGAAAGGCGCCGCGTCGGCGAAAGATGAACTCGACCGCGCTATGGCTGAAATGGCCGAGGCGCAGCGCGTGGGCGATTTGCAAAAGGCCTCTGAGCTAAAATTCTCGACCATTCCGGCGCTGGAAAAACGAATTTCCGACGTCGAAAGCGGCGATGACACCGAGCAAGATGAGGGCTTGGTCTCTGAAGTTGTCCGCCCAGACCATATCGCCGCTGTGGTGAGCAAATGGACCGGTATTCCAGTCGATAAAATGCTCGAAGGGGAACGCGAGAAACTGCTGCGCATGGAAGAGGCACTGCGGGGCCGCGTGGTTGGCCAGGAAGAGGCTTTGCAAGCGGTCTCAAACGCTGTGCGCCGCGCGCGGGCAGGTCTGCAGGACCCCAACCGACCAATCGGCTCATTCCTGTTCGTCGGCCCAACGGGTGTCGGTAAAACTGAGCTGACCAAAGCGCTGGCGGAGTTCTTGTTTGATGATGATAGCGCCGTCTTGCGGCTGGATATGTCAGAGTTTCAAGAGAAACACTCGGTTGCGCGTCTGATCGGCGCGCCTCCTGGCTATGTCGGCTATGATGAAGGCGGTGTTTTGACCGAAGCGGTGCGACGCCGGCCCTATCAAGTGGTCCTGTTCGATGAGGTGGAGAAAGCCCATCCGGATCTGTTCAACACGCTCTTACAAGTGCTGGATGATGGCCGCTTAACCGATGGCCAAGGCCGGACCGTGGACTTTAAGAACACGGTCATCATCATGACGTCGAACCTTGGCGCAGATGCGATTGCAAACGGCGATGAAGGCGCGCTCAGCGAAGCGCAACGCGAGGCGGTTTCAACCGCGATCCGCGCACATTTCAGACCGGAATTTATCAACCGGATTGATGAAACCGTCTTCTTCCAACGTCTCGGACGCGGTGAGATCGATCATATTGTCGACATCCAAATTGCGCGCCTTGAGGGTTTGCTGAAGGACCGCAAGATGAGCATCACGCTGTCAGAACGCGCCCGGGGCTGGCTCGCTGAGCAAGGCTATGACCCGATCTATGGCGCGCGGCCTTTGAAGCGCGTGATCCAGAAGGAGCTTCAAGACCCTCTGGCGCGGCTCTTACTGGAAGGGCGTATCCATGATGGTGACCCGATCGATGTCGATGTCGACGGGGCCAGTCTGACCATCAATGGAGTGCCAAATGCTTTTGCAAAAGGCGCCGCCGCGCTGAACTAATCGTCTAGAACTGGGCGGTCCCACCAAGGCCGCCCGGTCTCATGGTAAACAATTGAAAAGTGGAAGAATTCTCGTCTTTACCACGATATCGACGCAAAGAGACAAGATCAACGCGACACTCGGATAATGTCGCGCGTGATTTAGCGCAATAGATTCAACGCTCTAACCAGAAGGAGCGGAAGAATGCGCTTACCCCTAATTTGCCTGACAGCTTTGCTGGCCCTTTCCCCAGCCCATGCAGATAAGACAGAACCGGTCGATCTCAGTCTCTCATATGATGCTCAACTATTGCGGAGCGCGGCGGGCGGCGAGCATGTCCTGACCGACATCAAACGCCAGGTCACTGAAGTATGTAAGTATGAGCGGGTCGGCGGTCGTCACGTCTATCGCGAAGTCGATGCGTCATGCGCCGATGACCTTCTCGAACAAGTGGTACATACAATCGACGCGTCGCATCTGACGAAAGCTTATGAAAGCACAATCGGTCAACGCATTGCGGTCGCGGCAGACTAAGCGATAGCGGTCAGACTTAAGGTGCGGGCGGCGCGACAGAGGCGGTGATGATCGGAGCATCCACCTCAGGTTCCGTCGCCCGGATCGCATTGATGCGGTCGCGTTCGGTTTCGAACACGGCGAAGATTTCCGGGTCCATGGCGAGCTTGCGCCCGGTTGGCAGCTTCAGACGCATCGCGTCAACCGCTCTGCCATTCTTATAGACTTCATAGTGCAAGTGCGGGCCGGTGGAGGCGCCGGTTGAGCCGACATAGCCAATTACCTGACCCTGGCGCACGCGCGTGCCTTTACGGATGCCGCGGCCATAGCGCGACATGTGCGCATAGGCGGTCTTGTAGCCTTTGGCATGGCGGATGCGGACATAGTGACCATAGCCGCCATAGCGACTGGCGCGTTCGACGACGCCATTGCCGGCGGCATAGATCGGCGTGCCGGTCGGCGCGGCAAAATCCGTACCTTTGTGCAGCCGCGTATAGCCGCTGATCGGATGGCGACGCTTACCAAAGCGCGATGAAAGCCGGGCGCCATTGATCGGCGTTTTCATCAGGAACTTGGTCGAGCTTTCCCCATTCTCTTGGAAATAGTCGGTAATGTTCTCATCCGGCGTGGTGAAGCGATAAAAGGCTTTATCGACCGCTTTCCCATCGAGCGCCGCATACAGCACGTCGCCGCGGCGGATCACATTTCCGCGCTCATCCTTGAGCACATCGAAGACGAGCTCGAATTGATCGCCCGGATGGACCTCGCGCTGGAAATCCAAGTCATAGGCAAAGACTTGCGCGAAATCGACGACTTGCTGGTCTTCGGCGCCGAGCTTCTGAGCGTCTTGGTAGAGGCTCGTTTCAATTGTGCCTTTGACAGTCATCGGCATCGGAATGAGTTGAGACTCGAGCGCAAAGGCTTTGAAGCTGCCGCCGGCCATGCGCTTGGCCATCAAACGGCGACCTGGCTCTAAATTAACACTCAAGGCATTCAGCGCGTCACCATCGACATGCGCGGTGACTTCTAAGCCTGGGCGCACACGGCGGGCGTCAAGCAGATCTGAATTGGTCAAGCTATAAAGCGCTTGGTGACCCTGATTGCCCGGCAGATCCAGGCGATTGACCAGATCTGACAGCGTCTCGCGGCGTTTCAGTTTGGCCGGGCGCACATCGAGCGGCGCACCAATGCCGAAATCTTCTGCATCAATCGGTAAAGACGCGAGGCTTGCGGTCTCGATGATCGGCTCGGGTTCGGCAACCGGCATAGCAGGCTCTGTCTTGAGGAGCGCCACCGTCGTCCCGCTCAGCGCAACAATGGCGCCAATCGCGATGAGACTTCGGGCCCCATGAGACAAAGAATTCAACATTTTGTTCTACTCCCGCGAGGCCCCAGCTAGAATTGAGACCTGCTCCAGCAACCTAAAACGTCTCCGCTTCAAGAATTGTGCCGTTAAAGACTTAATAACCAGTTCCTCTCGGTGGCAAGAACTGATCGTTTGAATCCATATATCTTTTCAGTCATGAACAGGAACGGGGCAGCGGGCGAAGAGCTGTGCTGGATTGGCCCATAGACAGGCGCGATGGGCGCTCTATCTGGTTCAGCATGCGCATGACTCTGCTAGTCATTCTGGCCGCGATGATCGGCCTCGCCCTCACCGTATGGGGCGTGTCCTCCATGTGGGCACAGCTTGGCGTACATATGACGCTACATGGCTGGATCGCTTACGGCTTGGGCTGCGTGGTGAGCGTGCTGTTGGCTGGCGGATTGTTCTATCTGACCTTTAAAAGCGCGCGCGATGGTTATGATGATATTGATCGGCCTGAAGACTTAAACGATTAGACACGTCAGAACCGCGCGAATCGGTTAGAGAGTGTAGAACTGTTTTCTGGGGCTGAGACTATGATCGAACCTTCCCGCCTTGCCGCTTTCATTGCATCGCGCATCTGCCACGACCTGATTTCACCTGTGGCGTCGGTGAATTCCGCGTTGGAGCTTTTGCAAGAGCCCGGCGACGCCGAGATGAAGGCTCAGGCTGAGCAACTTTTGCACAATGGCGCAGAATCGGCGGGCGCACGCATTCAATTGCTGCGCTATGCATTTGGCTCTGCGGGCCTGTCAGATACGGCAGCTGACCGTCATGAGGTTCAAAAAATCGTCGAAGGCTTCATGGAGAGCCACAAGCCGAGCGTCGAATGGCAAATCGATACCGCGCATTTCAGCTGCGGGCATGCCCGCGTCCTGATGAATTTGGTGATTATGGCCACGGCCGCGGTCCCGCGCGGCGGGGTTGTTTCGCTCAAGGTTGGCAATGATGGCGGGGGTTTGAGCATCGAAGCCGAAGCCAAAGGCCCGAAAGCGCGCCTCTCTGATTTTACCGAATCTGCGCTGGCGGGCGACACGCCGGAAGAGGGCTGGTCGGCGCGTACGATTCAGCCGCTATTTGCGAAAATGGTGGCCGGTGATCTTGGCGGCGAGATCACCGCAAACGCCCAAGAAGAGTGTGTGACCTTCACCGCGAGCGGATTGCGGGCCGAGGGATAACCGTCTGTTAAGCAACCAGGCAGCATAAAGGCAGTCTAACTGACTGTCTGGTGGGCTATGAAGCACTGTTTGATTGTTGACGATTCTCGCGTGGTTCGGACTGTTGCGGGCCGGATTGTGAAAGACCTCTCCTTCTCTGTCTCAGAGGCCGCCGACGGCGCGCAGGCTTTGGAGCATTGCCGCAAAGAGATGCCCGACGCGATCCTTTTGGACTGGAACATGCCGGTCATGAACGGCCTCGATTTCTTGCGGGCGCTGCGCCGCGAGGAAAACGGCAGCAACCCGATTGTGGTCTTCTGCACCAATGAGAATGACTCAGAACACATTGGCGAAGCCATCCGCGCCGGGGCCAATGAGTATATTATGAAACCATTCGACGCCGACATTATTGAGAGCAAATTCGCAGAAGTCGGCCTGGTCTGAAGCAATTTCTTAATGAAGTTACGGTTTTTGGTAACTTTTGGACGAGACGAGGGGCACGCCTCAGATGCAAGAGAGCACATTTAACGAGCTTTCAGACTTAGCCCTCCGCTTGAGCGGCCAACACATCGCGGCCTCTAAAGCCTATTTGCTCGAGGCCCGGCTCAGCACGATTTCCCGGCGTGAAAACCTGGCGACATTGGATGATTTGGTCCATTGCCTAAAAGCGCGCCCGAACCCGCGTTTCGAACAAGAAGTTGCCGCCGCCCTAAGCAGCAAGAAAACCAGCTTCTTCGAAGAACGTGACTTAATTGAAAAAACCGTCACGCAAGCGCTGCCTGAGCGCCTCAAGCATTCGAAAACCGGACGCCTTCGCGTTTGGTGCGCTGGCGTCTCGACCGGCCAAGAAGCCTGGTCGCTTGCCATTCGCTTGTCTGAAGAGATGGGCTCAACGCTTGCCCGCGCAGAGATTGAGATTGTCGGCACGGACCTCTCAACCGACTGCATTGAGACCGCGAAACAAGGCATTTACGGCCATTTTGACGTCCAAAAGGGCCTGTCCATTCATCGCCTCATGACCAATTTCAATCGCCGCGACAATGGTGATTGGGTGATCAATGAGCCGCTGCATAAGAATGTGAGCTTCCGCCGGCATAATCTCTTGGATTCGGCGCGCGATCTCGGCGCCTTTGATATCATCCTGTGCTGTAATGTTCTCGGCGCATTGGCCCCGTCTGCGCAGCGCCAAGCCGTCGAAACATTAAGCGCTCAACTCTTACCAGACGCCTATCTATTCGCCGCGCCAGATGAGGCGTTAGAAGGCATCTCGAGCGTGATTAAACCCTCGCGAACATTGCGCGGGGCGTTTGAACGCGATACCACAATCAAGAAAACAGCGGCCGCATAAGCCCCTGGTTTCTGTAGACATTGCTCGTCTCAAAGGGAGGACCCAACATGGGCATGGTAGAAGCTATCCGCACATTTTTCGCGCGTTACACAGATTTTCAGGGGCGATCACGCCGCTCTGAATATTGGTGGTTCATACTCGCCTTTTACATCTTCCTGTTCGTCGTCGGCGGCCTGATGTTCACCATTGGTGGCCTGAGCGGAGACAATTTGAACCCGATCGGAATGGTCCTCGCGGCGGTTCTCGGTCTTGCCGTCCTCGCCATCTTAATTCCTGGCCTGGCGCTCAGCGTGCGCCGGTTCCACGATCTCGGACAGACCGGCTGGCTTGTCCTGGTTTTCGCGATTTTGGGCGCGGTTCCACTGATTGGCATTCTCGCCAGCATCGGCCAGCTGATCTGGTTCGCAATGCCAGGCACAACCGGACCAAACAAATATGGACCTGACCCGAAGGGCGGCCATGATGTGGGCGTCTTTAGTTAGACTGACCCCATCCTACATATCCTGCACCCGCTGGCTGACCGCTGGCGGGTGCATTTCGTTTCAGGCTCTGATATAGGCGCGGCATGAAAGTTGAGCTCGATCTCTCCAAACGCATTGACCCAGCGGTGACCCCCAAGTCACTCGCGGGCATGTCTTTGCCTGCCTTAAAGGCAGAGATGGAAGCGCTCGGCGTCCCGCCCAAGAAAGCTGGAATGCGGGCCAAGCAGATCCGTCGTTGGGCCCATCATATGGGCTGCCAGGACTTTATGGCGATGACCGATGTCGCCAAAGAGCTGCGCGAGAAGCTGACACAGAGCTATCATCTGGAGCGCCCTGAGGTCTCTGATCATCAGGTTTCTGTCGATGGCACGCAGAAATGGTTGGTCCGCTTCCAGCCAGGCGTTGAAGGCGAGAGCGTCTTCATTCCGGATGTCAGCAAATCCGGCGCGCTTTGCGTCTCCAGCCAAGTCGGCTGCACCCTGAATTGCACCTTCTGTCATACCGGCACACAAAAGCTTGTGCGCAATCTCACCGCGCAGGAAATTGTCAGCCAGGTCATGATCGCCCGCGACGCGATCAATGAGTGGCCGAGCAGTATGGAAAACCGGCGTCTGACCAATATTGTCTTCATGGGCATGGGCGAGCCGCTCTACAATCTCGATAATGTCGCTGAAGCAATTGATACGATCAGCGATGGCGATGGCATAGCCATTGGCCGTCGCCGTATCACCGTATCAACCGCCGGCGTGGCCCCAAAGATCCCAGAGCTCGGCGAACGCACCGGCGCAATGCTTGCGATCTCGCTGCACGCGGTGCGCGATGATCTGCGTGACGAGATCGTGCCGATCAATCGCAAATACGACTTGCAGACCCTGTTTGAGGCGATCCGCGCCTATCCGGATCTTGGCAATTCAAAGCGCGTGACGTTTGAATATGTGATGCTGAAAGGCGTTAATGATAGCCTCGCCGAAGCGCGCGATCTGGTAAAATTGCTGCGCGGCGTTCCGGCGAAGATCAATCTTATCCCGTTCAATCCCTGGCCCGGCAGCCCTTATGAATGCTCCGATTGGGAGACGATTGAAGCCTTCGCAGCCGTGGTGAACCGCGCCGGTTATGCGAGTCCGATCCGCACTCCAAGAGGCCGCGATATCTTTGCCGCGTGCGGGCAATTGCGGTCTGAGAGCGTGAAGAAAACAGCCGCCGAGAAACGCCGCGAAGCGCTAGAGCAAGCTGAAGGGTAGCCACCCAATAGCCCTCATCCTGAGCGAAGTCGAAGGACGAGGGCGGAGCGTATCAGAAACACATCCTTCGACTTCGCTCAGGATGAGTGTGGTGATTGGCGAAGCTTAAACCGCCTGCGCCCCGCGGACCAAACGCCCCGGCTTCGCGCCCGTGGCGACCCCGCCGCGCTGAATAATCTCACCCGCCACCACGGTCGCTTCGTAGCCATCGGCTTTTTGCATCAAGCGGCGACCGCCAGCCGGCAAGTCATGCGTGATATAGGGCGCGCGCAAAGTGAGATTATCAAAGTCGATCACATTCAGATCGGCCCGGTAGCCCGGCGCGAGCACGCCGCGATCTTTGAGACCCACCCAAGCAGCCGTGTCGCGGCTTTGGCGCTGGATGAGGAATTCCAGCGGGAGCTTGTCGCCCCGTTTGCGGTCCCGCGCCCAATGGGTCAGCAGCGTGGTCGGGAATGAGCCATCGCAAATCATCCCGACATGGGCGCCGCCATCGGACAGGCCGGGCAGACTGGCCGGGCTTTCCAACATGGTCTTAACCGGGTCCAAGCTGCCTTGGGCATAGTTCAAGAAGGGCAGATAGAGCATGCCGCGCCCGTCATCCTGCAACATCAGGTCGAGCGCGACGGTCTCAGGGGTGGTTCCGCGCGCTTTGGCGATGGCGGCGACGGTTTTGTCTTCCGTTGGCTCATAATCTGGCGGATCGCCAAGAACGAACATTTTGCCGAAGCTGCGCAAGATCGACTTCACAAATGGGTTCTCAGCATCTGGGTCGTCATTCAGGAGCCGCTCGCGGAAGGTCGGGTCGCGCAGCGCCTTCAACCGAACCTCAAATGGCTCAGACGCGATCGTTTGATAGACCGGATGGCCTGAAAACGGGTTCAGCGTCAGCTCTAAGCCCAAGAGCAAGCCGACAGGCCGCGGCCCGACTTGCGCGCGCATGTCTAGACCCGCCGCATTGGCACTTTCAATCTCTCCGAGCAAAAGCTTCCAGCCTTCTGGCGAGACATCGGCCTGCGCCAGCGAGACTGAAAGCGGACGGCCAGAACGCTCGACAATGCGTCGGAGCATCGCCGCTTCTTTTTGCGGATCATCAAAGTCCGAGACAAATTGCAAAACGCCTTTGCCCGCCGCGCCGAGCGCTTCAGCGATGCCAGTCAGTTCTTTTTCAGACGCGGTGAGCGTCGGCGTCGGCTGACCATCAGACGTGCGATGATTGAGCGTCCGCGATGTCGAGAAGCCAAGCGCGCCTGCCTCAACCGCGGATTTTGCCAAAGCTGCCATGGCGGCGATGTCTTCGTCGGTCGCGTCTTCGCGGTTGGCCCCGCGATCACCCATGACATAGACCCGCAGCGCCGCATGCGGCAGCTGCGCGCCGAAATCGATGTCAAACGCGCGGTCTTGGAGACTGTCCAAATAGTCCGGGAAGCTCTCCCAGTTCCACGGCAAGCCTTCAGCCAACACAGGGAAGGGGATATCCTCGACGCCCTCCATGAGCCGGATCAGCCGGTCATGATCATGATCGCGCACTGGCGCAAAGCCGACCCCGCAATTGCCCATGATTGCGGTTGTCACACCATGATTAGAGGACGGCGAGAGCGCGTTGCCCCAGGTCACCTGGCCATCATAATGGGTGTGAATGTCGACAAAGCCTGGCGCGACCAATTTGCCCTTGGCGTCGATCTCTTCTGCGCCCGCACTCGTCACAGTGCCGACCACGGCAATCCGGCCCTTCTGGATCGCGATATCCGCCTCGATGCCAGGCGTCCCGGTTCCATCGACCACGAACCCGTTTCGGATCACCAGATCATATTCGGCCATCGCGCCTACCTCCTTACACGCGGTCAAGTGTGCCAGCGCCGGAAAGCCTGTCAAACCTGCCCCCGCGAAATGCGCGGAGAGGTGATTGTCAGCGGCGCAATTGTTTCCTAACTCAGGGGCCATGACCAAGTCCTTGAAAATGCTCGTGGCGCAGCTCAATCCGGTGGTGGGAGACATCAAAGGAAACAAAGCCTTAGCCGAGACCGCCCATGCCGAAGCCAAGGCTAAAGGCGCCGACCTTTTGGTCCTCTCCGAGCTTTTCATCCTCGGTTATCCGGCTGAGGACCTGGTGCTCAAACCCGCCGCGGTTGAGCATTCCATGGCGGCTATTGAAGCCCTCAAAGCCCTCACCAAAGACGGGCCTTCCATGCTGATCGGTTCGCCCTGGGCGACCGAGGACAAGCTCTTCAACTCTGTCCTCTTGCTTGAAGGGGGCGAGATCCGTCTGCGCTATGATAAGCGCGAGCTGCCCAATTATGGCGTCTTTGATGAGAAGCGGATCTTCGACGCAGGCGAAGGCGATCATGTCCTGGTCGAGATGAATGGCATTCAAGTCGGCATCGCGATCTGTGAAGATATTTGGTATGCGCGCGTGCCCGCCGCTTTGCATGAAGCGGGCGCAGAGGTTCTCCTCGTCCCCAACGCCTCGCCTTGGCGGCGCACGGTGAATGAAGAGCGTCACACGACCTTCTCAGCTTGGGCCAAGACCGGCGTGCCATATCTTTTTGCAAACCAAGTCGGCGGCCAGGATGAGCTGGTCTTTGATGGCGCCTCTTATGCGGTCGATTTCGATGGGGCAGAGCATCAGCTGCTCGGTGATTTCGTTACCGGGACCGCGCTTGTGAGCTATGATGGCGACAGCCACCGCTTCGTGCCCGCAGATGATCCGGCCAAGCTCACCGCTGGCTGGGAAGCCGAATATCGCGCCGCAACGCTGGCGCTCGGCGATTATGTCAACAAGAACCGCTTTCCAGGCGTCGTGCTTGGCCTCTCTGGCGGCATAGATAGCGCGCTGACCGCGGCCATGGCCGTCGATGCGCTCGGCCCCGACCGGGTCTGGTGTGTGATGATGCCGAGCAAATTTACAAGCTCAGAAAGCCTCGAAGACGCCAAAGCCTGCGCCGAAGCGCTAGGCGTGCGCTATGACACGATCAATATCGCGCCGGGCGTTGGCGCGCTCGATGAGATGCTAGGCGGGGCCTTTGCCGAAACTCAGCCCGACACGACGGAAGAGAATATCCAGTCGCGTCTGCGCGGCCTCACGTTGATGGCGCTCTCCAACAAGTTCGGCCACATGGTGGTGACGACCGGCAATAAATCGGAAATGGCGGTCGGCTATGCGACCCTCTATGGCGACATGTGCGGCGGCTATAATGCCTTGAAAGACTTCTACAAAACCGAAGTCTTCGCGCTGTCGCGCTGGCGCAATACCGGCGTTCCGCTCGGCGCGCTCGGGCCCGGCGGCGAGGTCATCCCCGAACGGATCATCACCAAACCGCCAAGCGCCGAGCTGCGCGAAGATCAAAAAGACGAAGACTCGCTACCGCCCTATGATGCGCTTGACGACATCCTACGCGGTCTGGTCGACGCCGAAGAGGACGTCGAAGACATCCTCGCCCGCGGCCATGATGAGGCCACGGTGCGCCGCATCGAGCATTTGCTCTACATCGCCGAATATAAACGCCGACAAGCCCCGCCCGGGGTCAAAGTCGGCTCAAAGAATTTCGGCCGCGACCGGCGCTATCCGATCACGAACCGGTTCCGCGATGATTGAGCTAGGCCGCCGTTTCGATGGATCGAAAAGACAGGCTGATGCGCGGCCCCGACCCTTCCGCCTTTGGAATGGCATGCAGCCAATGCTCTTGCGTGGCATCGTCTAGATAAATCAGAGAGCCCGCTGTCAGCATGCGTGCTGAGGTGTTGTCTTTGTCCAGCTTGTGCCGGAACCGCATTTCGCGCGCCGCCCCTAAAGAGACGATTGCCACGCCAGTGCCAGCGCTCCGGCCCGTCGCTGTGTCGGAATGGAACCCCATAGAAGACGCGCCGTCCGGATAATAGTTCAACAGACAATTATTCGGCTCAAATCCGACAGCCTCACACACCGTTCCGCATAAGGCTTTGAGGCTGTCTGGAAACGGCGCATCGTCATACGTGATCTGCGAGTAATTATAGGCAATCCCGAAGCTGGCGGTCTTTCGCGCTTTCATCCGTTTATCCCAGATCGTCTCTTCCAAGAGCTGATGGAAGAGCGGGTCAGGATTGGAGATAAATTGCTCGATGAAAAGAAAGTCTGCCATGTCCCTGAGTGTACACTCATTTTCTGTATTGCAAATGAATGGGCTCGGGGGTGGGTTATGCAAATTTTAAGGCTCCTCTTTGACGCCGAAAGCAGATCGGGATTGATTGGTTAGGTCCCGCCCCGACCGATGGATTTTAAATGGCCAAGCCAACCCTGTTTGTTTTGATCTGCGGAATCGTATCCACGAGTTTGGGTCTGGCCTACCTTAAATTGTCCGGCGCTCCCGCGAGCTATATCTTCGTCAATTTCGGCGCTCTCTTGTTTGGGCTGCTCATCTCTGGCGTGCGCTTTGTCCCTGTTTTTCGCGAGCGAGCATCAGTACCCGAATTCTGGATACTCACCTTCGCAATCATTTTGGCGCTGACAGCCCTTTTCGGAACAAACGTTGAAGGGATTAAACGATGGCTCACGATTGGACCGATCCAATTTCAACCCGGTCTCCTCTTCGTTCCGCTGATGACGCTCTTGTTTGCGCGATCATCTACACCGCTCGCAGGACTGGGAATTTGTATCGCGGCTCTGTCGCTCGCCATGCAGCCCGACCGGGCGACAGCGGGCGCGCTTTGCGCCGCATTGCTGGGTCTTTTGGTTTTTCGACGCGATCAGGTAACTTTGATTTGCGCCGCTTTCGCAATGGTGGGGTTCTGCGTGACTTTGGTGCGTACGGACGGGTTGGGCGCGGTAGAATTTGTTGAGGGCATTTATCAAGCTGCGATCTTGTCTGGTGGGGCGGAGCTGTTGATTGTCGCGTTGGGGACAACTTTGCTGTTCGCTCCGGTCAGCGTTTCCCGAATCGCACCGATTACGCATGCACCGATCTATTTCACGTTCGCTGTTCTCTGGCTTTCGCTGGTCGTTGCGGCGTATGTCGGACCCTATCCCACTCCGCTTCTCGGAAACGGGACCAGCTCAATCCTTGGCTATTTGCTGTGCGTTTTTGGGTTCCCAGCTCCAGGCAACAAAGAGCGCGCTGGCGCGTAACGGATTTTTTTCCTACAAGACGTCCGCTTAAGCCGACACGGGCTTCTTCTTCCGGCTCCGCGATCGTCTTTTAGAGCCTGCGGGACGGCCGCTTCTCGCTTTGCCCGAACCATTGCGCGAGCCTCGAGTTGAGGTTCGGCCTTTGGGTTTTCTGACCCGGATATTTGGGTCGGGGGTGGGCAGAATCACGTCTTCGCATCCGGGCGGCGCGGGCAGAACCTCGACCGCGTTGCGAGTCACGCGTTCAACCTCGCGCAGATAATACAGCTCGTCTTCCGCAACGAAGGAAATCGCGCGGCCTTCGCGTCCGGCGCGCGCGGTGCGGCCGATGCGGTGGACATATTGCTCGCTGACATTCGGCATCTCGAAATTGATCACATGGGTGATCCCGTCAATGTCGATGCCGCGGGCCGCAATGTCGGTTGCGACCAAGACTTTGCACCGCCCGGATTTGAACGCGTCGAGCGCTTTGATGCGTTGCGATTGGCTTTTATTGCCATGGATGGCCTGTGCGCCGATCTGTTTGGCGAGTAGCTTTCGCACGACTTTGTCAGCGCCATGCTTTGTCCTTGTAAACACTAAGGCACGCTCGATGGTCGGGTCGCGCAACACAGCTTCGAGCACTTTTAGTTTGTCACCATTCGCGACATGCAGAACGCCTTGGCTGACACGCTCCGCGGTCGTGCTTTCTGGCGCAACGGAGACGCGCACCGGATCGTCTAGATATTTGCCGGCAAGATCGGCAATCGCTTTTGGCATGGTCGCTGAGAATAAGAGCGACTGCTGTTCCTCTGGAACTTCTGCCATGATCTTTCGCAGATCATGCGCGAAGCCCATATCGAGCATCTGGTCTGCCTCATCGAGAATAAGAACTTCGAGATCTCTGAGCGTCACCGCACCCTGGCCGAGCAGATCGACCAAGCGCCCGGGCGTCGCGACAAGGACATGGCAGCCTTTTTTCATATCGCGAATTTGGCGGCCAATTTTGACACCGCCAAAGACCGTCTGCGTGACGCAGTCAGTGAACTTGGAATAGGTGCGAAAACTCTCGGTGATTTGCAGGGCTAGCTCCCGCGTTGGCGCGAGCACAAGCACGCGGCACGATTGCGGTTGGCGGGGCCGAGAACTGCGGACCAGATAGTCCAGCGTCGGCAGCGCAAAGGCCGCCGTTTTACCGGTACCGGTTTGCGCGATGCCGAGCAGGTCTCGGTCTTTGAGAAGATGCGGGATCGACTGCAATTGTATCGGGGTCGGGGTCTCATAGCCTTGTTCGGTGACAGCTTTGAGGACCTGCTTGTGCAGGCCGAGGTCGGAAAAGTGGGTCAAAAAGAATCTCTTTAAAATGAATTGCGCGCGCGGCTCATCGCGCAGCGCAAGGAGGCCCGGTCTTGCCAGGCGGCGGGTCTGAACGATCCGCGTGAAAAGGAACGCTAAAAAACGAAACGTCTGAAGGGGGGCTCTGGTCGTTCGAACACCGAACGATGCGACTCACGCTGCCTGTCCCATGAGCAGTATCTGCTCTCGACGCGCCTGCCTCTGACGGAAGGACGCGCCTTTGTCAACGCGTCTTCGCATTCGTGGGTGAGCGCCGCTGCCCTAAATCTTATAGTTTAATGCCGCGTCCATCATATGGCGGAGCTGTGCTCGATAGGTCTCGCTCTTCGGTTCTGCGATGCCATCGACCTTGAGGGATTTCTCGACCACGCTGATGCCGAACAAGACCGCGGCGAAGAGGGCTGCGCGCTCGGCGCCGAGCAAGTCCCGCAAGGCGGCCTGCACGTTCTGGTCATAAAGGTCGCGCACCCATTCACCGACCTCTTCATCATGCGCATTGGTGAGCAACATTCGAATGATGGACGGTTCGCTGCTCGTGCGCGGGGTTTCCGCATAGAGGCGAACAAATTGGTCGACCAGCGCGGCTTCGTTTTCAGGCCTTGTGTCAAAGAGCGAAAATGCGCCGTCCAGCGACGCCTGGAACAGCCCGAGCT
>JBCBDI010000043.1:0-14565 GCA_038529885.1 Pseudomonadota bacterium | reverse complement strand
AAAGACATCGACGCCGTTGGTTTGATGCAAGAACTCACCGGAACGCATGGTCTCGACTATGCGGAGACGATGACGGTGATCGCTGAGCTAGGTCAGGCGACAGACACATGTAAAAGCGCCAAACTGCCAAAGGCTTCCACGCAAGTAACGAGCGCTCCATCTACGCCTTCGGCACCCTACCAACCGACCGTGACTGATGCGCCATCGAGCGCAAAAGGATGCGCTGGCCTCAGCCCGGATAGTATTTCGACCCTGCAGAAGATCGCAGATCGCGATGGCGAAACGCTCGAAGCCATCTGCGCGCGGGTCGTCAGTTAACTCGCTTAGCTCGGCCCGATCATTTTCTCGGGGCGAACAATCGCATCAAAGTCTTCTGCCGGGATTCCGTCAGCGATGGCTTCTTCGCGCAAAGTCGTGCCGTTCTTGTGCG
Source organism: Pseudomonadota bacterium (assembly GCA_038529885.1). Classification (GTDB taxonomy): domain Bacteria; phylum Pseudomonadota; class Alphaproteobacteria; order Caulobacterales; family Hyphomonadaceae; genus Henriciella. Next base: position 14,135 of record JBCBDI010000043.1, on the reverse strand, counting down.
CCGTCTTGGCGATTTTCGCCGCACGGTCATAGCCATATTTTTCTTTGAGCGGCGTCACGAGCATCAATGAGTTCTCGAGCCCGCGCTGAATATTGTCGAGGCGCGGTTCGATGCCGACCACGCAATTCTCAGTGAACGAGACCGCCGCATCGGCCAGCAAGCGAACCGATTGCAAGAGATTGTAGCTCATCATCGGGTTAAAGACGTTGAGTTCAAAATGACCTTGGCTGCCGGCAAACCCGATCGCGGCATTGTTTCCGTGAATATGCGCGCAGACTTGCGTCATCGCCTCACACTGAGTGGGGTTCACTTTGCCGGGCATGATCGAAGACCCAGGCTCGTTCTCAGGAAGCGCAAGCTCGCCGAGACCCGACCGCGGGCCAGATCCAAGGAAGCGGATATCATTGGCAATCTTGAAACAAGACATGGCCGCAGTGGTGATCGCACCATGCGCAAACACCATCGCATCATGGGCCGAGAGCGCTTCAAACTTATTCGGCGCTGTGACGAAGTTCAGACCGGTGATCTGTGCGATTTTTTCGGCCACGCCTTCGGCAAATCCGATCGGAGTTGAAAGACCGGTCCCCACCGCTGTGCCGCCTTGGGCAAGCTCTAGGAGGGCTGGCAAGGTTTGCTCGATGCGCTGAATGCCCATCTCGACCATTTTGGTATAGCCAGAGAATTCTTGGCCCAGGGTCACTGGCGTTGCGTCTTGAGTGTGCGTCCGCCCGATCTTGATGATGTCGGTCCAGGCCTGCGCCTTATCGTTCAGGGCATTGTGCAATTGCTGCAGCGCGGGCAGGAGGTGGTGGGTGATCTCTTCGGCGCATGCAATATGCATCGCCGTTGGGAATGTGTCGTTTGAGCTTTGGCTCATATTGCAGTGATCGTTCGGGTGCACGGGGCTTTTCGATCCGATCTCTCCGCCGAGGATTTCGATCGCCCGATTGGCGATCACTTCATTGGCATTCATGTTCGATTGCGTGCCGGAACCGGTCTGCCAAACGACCAATGGGAAGTGCGCGTCCAGTTTGCCTTCAATCACTTCATTCGCGGCCGCGATAATGGCGTCGCCCAATTGAGCGTCCAACTTACCGAGTGCCATATTCGTCTCAGCGGCGGCGCGCTTTACGATGCCGAGAGCGCGAACCAGAGGGAGGGGCTGTTTTTCCCAGCCAATCTTGAAGTTTCCGAGCGATCTCTGCGCCTGCGCGCCCCAATACTTATCGGCAGGAACCTCAACCGGTCCCATTGTATCCGTTTCAATCCGGGGTGCTGCATCTTTGCTGCCGAGTGTGCTCATCGCGGCGTCTCCTTGCGGGCATATTTCATTTGCTGCCGCGAGGTAGCACGGCGGTCTGAATGCGCAAGCGCCGAGTGATGTGTCGGATTAGTTGGTCGCAGGTGCGGAGGCTTGTAGGGCTTCCGGCGCCGCTTCCCAAATCTGGGTCTGACAGATCGGACCGATACAGCCTTTGACTTGTAACGTCCCATCCGCCAGGCGCTTCAAGCGAGAGGCATAGGACTTGTCATTCTCAGGGTCATAGATCGTGCCGCCGCGCCAATCTTTCTTCCGCTTTTCGAACCCCTGCAGCATCAGCAATCCGAGCACCGGATCGCCCGCTTGGGTCAGTGCTGTCTCAGGGGTTTGGCCGGGTTCCATGGCATTTGGATCGATCCACGATACGCGTCCACAAGGGCTGCCATCGCCGCAATCTTCGATGGTCACTGTCGACGTTTTAGCTTGGGTTAAATATGTGCCGAAGACATTATGGCCGTCCTCTGCTTGCGCCGTTGCTGCCAGTGCTGCAGCGCCGATTACCAAACCGACCAATCGAAACATTCGCCTCTCCCTTATATTTCTACCACCGCTTTACTGTTATGATGGCCTGTGGCGGATTTTCCACCTTCACAGACATTAAACCTGGTTTACCTTTGTCCCATGATTCACATGGTGAAACTCTGCGTTGGGGCCGAAAGCGCCGCTGATATTGAGCGTTGGCAAGCACGGCTCATGCAGAATTCGCCTCTTCCCTATCATCATACGCGCATGGTGCCAAAACGCGGGGGCGAGTTGAGCGATGGCGGCTCTATATTTTGGGTCACCAAAGGCATCATTCTCGTGCGTCAGCGCATCATAGATGTGAAAGAAATTACCGATCGTGGCGGTCGCAAAGCCTGCGAGCTTGTTTTTGAGCCGGAGCTCATTCCGGTTGAGCCGACGCCGAAACGCGCGTTTCAGGGATGGCGCTATCTCAAACCAGAAGATGCGCCGCCAGATCTAAAAGCAGGCTCTGGGACAATTGAAATGCCAGCCAATCTTCGGGCCGAGTTGCGCGATGCGATGGTCTGGTAGGTCCTATCGAAGGATCTGCAGGACAGCCCCTGCATCGGCTGGGCAAGCACGTTCGCCTTGGCGGGCAATGTGACCAGGCGCGGGGGCTCGAATTTGAGCGGCAACAGCGATCATTTCAGCATCCGCAAACATGGATGCCAGACGGCGTAGGTTTTCGCGATCTGGCGCGCTTTCTTCACTCGACTCAAGCGCGGTGAGCTGTGTTTCTGACTCCGCTGCCATGCCTCGGAAGATGCAGCCAAGGTCATTCGGTCCATCCGAAGCGTCGATCCATTGGGCGAGATCTGCGGACGTGCGGCCGAAGCGATAAATGTCTAAGGCATAGCGATCAGACACAAAGGCCGGTTCGCCCATATCGACAGCGAGAATGAGGTGACTGGTTTCCGCTGACAGGCGTCCCGCTTCCAAGCCCCATTGGCGCGCAAGCTCTGTACTGGCCTCAGCGCTGAGGGGCAGAGCAGCAAAGATCAAACAGCTCAATAGGCGTTTCATGGCGGCACATTCCTCGTAAGATTCCCTTCCGAGGCGAGCAATGTGCGTGCCAGCGAGGCTATTTCTTCGTGAACGCGGCGATCCGTTCTTGCATATCCGGGCCAACGCCTTCGGTTTCGCTGACTTCCCATTGCAGCCCCGCGTCCAGCGGACCGGCATCTGTGGCTTCAAGCAAACGCTTATTGGCCGTGTGCGAAAAGCTGGAATTGGCAAGGATCTGGTTCGCGAACCCGCGCAAGTCATCCTCGAAGCTTTCATCGTCAAAAACGGCTTCGCAAAGGCCCATGCGAAGCGCCTCGTCCGCTCGCACGGTTTCGGCGGTGAACATCAGACGTTTAGCGGTCGCGATCCCAACCCGGCGCGGGAGACGTTGGCTCATTCCCCAAATCGGGGTCAGCGCCCATTTTGCATGTGTGTCTGCAAACTTAACGGACGCTGCAGCGAGGATGAAATCCGCCGCCAGAGCCACCTCAAGTGCGCCCGTATAGCAATGGCCATGCACCGCGGCGATCACCGGTTTTGGTAGTTTTTCCATCATCCGGAGTGTCTCCGAGTGCCAACCCGGCGAGGGCACGTCTTCGCCCTCGGCAATGTCGCCGAGATCGTGGCCCGCTGAGAAGCATTTGCCAGCGCCTTTAACGATGACGCATCGAACACTGTCATCGCGTTTGATCGCTTTGATGTGCGCCCGCAATTCCTGGAACATACCCACCGTCAACGCATTGAGTTTGTCCGGGCGATTGAGGATCAACCAAGCTAGTCCGTCTTCATCTTTTCGTTCGACCAATGCGCTCATCCCAGCCTCCCCGTAGATGCTTCCTTTCCTCGTCGCATAGACCCTATTCCAAAACTGGGTCTAGGCTTTCGCGACGGGAGGTGCCTATCTACTTTTTGAAATTGCGCAGAACCAAAGAAGGAGCGCCTTGTGGCTGATACTGAATACGTCCCCCCGAAAGTCTGGACCTGGGATACTGAAAGCGGTGGACGCTTCGCAAACATAAACCGGCCGATTGCGGGACCGACGCATGACAAAGAGCTGCAAGTTGGTAAGCACCCGCTCCAACTCTACTCGCTGGCGACTCCAAACGGCGTCAAAGTCACGATCATGCTGGAAGAGCTGCTCGCGGCTGGGCATTCCGGCGCCGAATATGATGCTTGGCTGATCAACATTCAGGAGGGCAATCAGTTCGGCTCCGGCTATGTCGAGATCAACCCGAACTCGAAGATCCCCGTGCTCTCAGATCACTCGACGGACCCAGCCACCCGTGTCTTCGAAAGCGGATCCATCCTAGTTTATCTTGCCAAGAAGTTTGGGGCCTTCATTCCTGAAGACCACAAAGCCCAGACTGAAACGATGAATTGGCTCTTCTGGCAGATGGGCTCTGCGCCCTATCTTGGCGGCGGCTTTGGTCATTTCTACGCCTATGCGCCGACCAAAATGGAGTATCCAATCAACCGCTTCGCTATGGAGACGAAACGGCAAATGGACGTGCTCGACCGCCACTTGGCCGATAATGAATATATGGCGGGCAGCGAGTACTCGATCGCGGATATGGCGATCATGCCGTGGTATGGCGCGCTCGCAAAAGGCCTCCTCTATGAGTCTGCAGAGTTCCTCGCGGTCCACGAATACACCAACGTTATTCGTTGGACAGATATGCTGATGGAGCGCCCCGCCGTTCAACGCGGACAAATGGTCAACCGCGTCTGGGGTGAGCTGCACCGCCAATTGCCGGAGCGCCATGATGCCAGCGACTTTGAGACCAAGACGATGGACAAGCTTCAGTCTGAATAGCTTTTATTGGCAGGCTTCAGACGCGATGCGAAAACCCGTGAGGCCGTCTGGAACGTACGCTGTGAATTCAGCGATGCGAACGCGCGCACCGGTTTGAGTTCGACGGTCCTGTGGCCGCCGGGTTAAACCTGCGCCCACAACTTTATTGTCTGCATTGACCATCAGTACGCGCGAGCGCGCGTCGGCTTTTTCCGTCACGAACACCGTGCCGGAGACCCGAACATGATCCGCTGCCTCAACCTTCAACTCCTCCAGAGTTTCATGGCGACATAGGACTGAACCGGAAAAGGACGTCCAGCTCTCGCCAATGGTTTCGCGCAGGCCCCGATAGGGCGATCGACCAAACACACCCAAGTCTCTCGCGCGCGCCCGGTCTGCGATATGGATCACGGCCTTGGCGGATGGATAAGTATGTCCAATTTGTTCCTCGTCTGGGATGCCGAGCTCTGCAGCGAGCGCCGCCATAGCCTGATTGTGATGAAAGTCAGACGATGGCACCACATTGCGGATCAACGGAATGAAGCAAGCGGCGAGCCCGACAACGGCGAAAATCAAGACGCCGCGTCTCGAGTTTCTTGAACTGTAAAAGACCCGGAAAATCCACGGAGAGATAAGGCATGTAAACGCCGCCCAAGCCAACACGGTTGGCGTCGTATAGCGCTGTATGTAAGCCATGTATTCATCGAAGAAGATGCGGCCCCCGGCCGTCAAAAACGCCGTGCTCCCGACATAGACGATATAGAGCGTCAGACCGGGCGCGGCGGCGCTGCGTGTGCCATACTTGGCAAGTTGAACCGTCAAAAATGCAGCCGTTCCCGCGAGCATGACCCCAAGCGCTAAGGCGAGCCAATTGGCGGGCCAAAGCGGGCTAATGACATGGACAAAAGGATTTCCGAGAAATTTGAATGTGAACAGCAGGACCGAGAATGGGTGCTCAAAAAAGGTCGAGAAGACCGAGCTGTGACCGGGCGGGGTGAAATAGGCTCGGGTATAAAGAAAAAGGACAAGGGCGCCGGCCCCGACAAGGCTAAGCGTTTGCCAAAATCGCATCCGCAAAAAGATTGACCAGACGGCCATCAGGGGAAGCGCAAGCGCGCCATTGGCCATGGAGCCGGCGCTTACAACGCCCAATGCGAGCGATGTGATGAATAGCCGATTTTCATCTCGTGGTCTTCGCGCGGCATGACTGAGGCTAAGAAAGGCGAGCAGGGGAAACACTTGCGCCGCATGAACTTGGTTCTGAAACCCCCAAACGAAGTTCGGCTCTTGCGACCATAGAAAAACCCAGCCGCCTATAACCATTGCGAGCAGGTTTACGTCCCGCTGTTCAACATCATCCTGATTGATCAATTTAAGGCAGTGCCAGAAGGCATACCAGGCGACCAAAGCGAACATGTAATTGGTCAGCGTGAGAAAAATGTGGCGCCCACCAAAGAGATTATAGTCGAGCAAGACGAGCAAGCGCGTAATGATCAAGCGATGCTCATTGTGTTGAGCTAACAAGACCGAGGGCCGGTCTTCGAACATGATCTGAAAATTGATATTCCCGTCCCATCCATCGAAGAAGGGAAATGGATTATAGTTCAGCCAGCCACCGAGAAACGCGCCAGCGATGAGGCCAGAGGCGAGTACGTAAATAGCCAGCCGAAGCCGCCGTTCGAGTCGGGTCATGCATCCTCCAATGCATGTCCCCCGCGTACTCAGTTCCTATGCCGTGCCGAACGTGTCCGCTAAAGTCAAGCGGTGGGCGCGGCTCGCCGAGGCGAATCGCTAAAGCAGATCGCCGCCCGCCGCCGCGGCCGTCGTCCCATCTTTCTTGAAGGCTCGGATGACGTTTTTGCCGGTGATCCATTTGTGCACTTCGTCAGGCCCATCGACCAGGCGCTGTGACCGAATGTGCGTGTACCAAGCGGCAAGCGGTGTGTCGGTCGAATAGCCGAGCGCCCCATGAAGCTGGATGGCTGTGTCGACGACTTTGTGGACCATATTGGCGAGGAAGACTTTCGCGATGCCATTCTCTTGGCGAATGTCGAGGCCGTTTTCAGCCTTATACGCAATATGCATCAGCATCAGCCGGGCGATGTAGAGCTGGCTGGCGCACTCTGCGAGCATGAATTGAACGCCTTGGCGGTCCTCCAGGCCTTTGCCGAAGGTCGAGCGCCGCGTCACATGCGCGGTGGCAAGATCAAGCGCGCGTTGCGCCATCGCGACATTGTGCATGCCGTGGCGCAGACGGCCATAAGCCAGACGGTGTTGACCCATGGCAAAGCCTTGGCCTTCGCCGCCGAGCAGATTTTCCTCTGGCACAATCAAGTCTTCGATGGCGATCTCGCAATGTGCGGCGCCCATCGCTTCTTGATAGTTTTTATGGATGGCCATGGTCGGGATGTTTCGGATGATCCGGTACCCTGGATTTGGCAGTTCCACGATGAAGGTAGAGAATTGTTGGTGGCGCGGAGCGTCCGGATTGGTCTTGGCCATGACGACGGCAATGTCGGCAACATTGGCCGATGAGGAGTACCATTTCTCGCCGTTCAGAACGTAATTGCCCTTGCCGTCTTTTTCAGCGCGGGTCTGCATGCCCGTGGCGTCGGCGCCCGCGGCTTTCTCGGTCATCGAATAGCAAATGCGTTTCTCGCCATTCAAAAGCGGGGTCAGAAATTTCTCTTTTTGGTAGTCTGTGCCGTGCGCCAGCAGAGTCAGCATCGTGGCATCATCCGGGCCCTGACTGTTCATCGACAAGGCACCAAGGTGGCTCTGACCAAGCTCCATTTGGACCAGAGCATTGGCCAGCGGCCCCAAGCCCATCCCACCATGTTCTGTCGGGATGAAGGGCAGCCACAATCCTTGCGCCCGTGCTTTTTTGCGGAGGTCCCCTAAGACAGACGCAAGCGCTTCGCCATCCACAAGACGTTTCTCGGCAGGAATACACTCATCCTGCACCCATTGGCGCACCCGTGCGCGGACTTCCTTGGCGTCATCGGGGATGACGAAATCGATGGCCATTCTGCTTCCTCCAATTTGCGCGAGCGGGCTGTTTACAGCGCCTGCTCGAAAATACGTTCATAGTCGCCTTGTTCAGCCGGCCGCGCATTTCCGCGATGGGCGAGGTCATTTAGCGCGAACTCAACGATGCCAGGTCCGTCGGACGAGTCCACACCAATGGCGCTGAGCGTGGTTGGGATCCCAATGTCCTCGTTCAGGCGCGCGATTTCGTCAGCAAGATCAGCGTTTTGCGAGAGCCCCATGGCAAACTTTAAGCGTTCATATTTCTCCGGCGCGGCGCCTTCATTGAAGCGAAGAAGGTGCGGCAAGAAGATCGCGTTCAGCGTGCCATGGTGCAGCTTCTTCTCTTTCAGGCGGCCGGCTGCGTGACTGAGCGCGTGAACCGAGCCGAGCCCTTTGGTGAAGGCAAGCGCACCCTCATAGCTCGCCATCATCATATTCCAGCGCGCATCCTTGTCAGAGCCGTCGGCAACAGCGCGTTTCAAGGCCCCCGTTTTGATCGCGCGGTTCAATCCATCATAGCCCACGCCCTCTGCCGGTGGGTTCACAGCGGGTGTGAGCACCGCTTCGATACAATGGGTCACGGCATCCATGCCGGTGGCCGCGGTCAGGAAAGCGGGTAATCCAAGCGTCAGGTCTGGGTCACAAATCGCGGCCATTGGAATGAGGTGCGGTGAGGCGAAGGTCTCTTTGCGCCCATTGTTCAGCGTTGTGATCATGCCGATCGAGACTTCCGAGCCTGTGCCTGCGGTTGTTGGGATGGCGATCAATGGCGGGAGTTTGCCAATGTGTTTGGCCCCGCCGGTGATCGCGGCATATTTCTCCAAGGGTCCGCCTTGGCTGGCGAGAAGGCCAACAGCCTTGGTCAAATCCATGGCAGATCCGCCGCCCAATGCAACCAAGCCATCTGCCTTAGCCGCATTATACTGCTCTGCCACTTGGATGGCTTGGTCTTCGGTTGGGTTTGCGACCGTGTCGGCAAAAATCGCTGCCGGTTCCATGCCGAGATTTTCGACAATTGTGTCGAGCAAGCCCACGGATTTGATGCCGGGGTCTGTGATTACCATTGGCCGCGTCACACCAAATCCGCTGAGCGTGCTTCCGAGTTTGGCGACCGCGCCATGATCGAAAATGCACGTGGTTAGAAAATTCATGACGGGCATAGCTCTAGCTCCAGATTGGCAATGTCTTATTCGCCGCCTAGAAAGCCCAGAGCTGGAGTAAGAGCAACTGTCCCGCAGGGGCAGCATGAACGAGGAGACCCGGAGTGTCAGGATTAGGAATTGGCTTATTGGGCGCGGCCCGCATTACAGACCCTGCCATTATCGAACCCATCAAAGCGATGCCACGTTATCGACTAGCGACCGTGGCAGCACGAGACCGTCAGCGCGCCGAGGCATTTGCTGAGACTCGCAACATTGGCGAGGTGCTCGGCTCCTATGATGAGGTCGTCCGGTCAGAGGCCGTGGACCTCGTCTATAATCCCCTGCCGATTAACTTGCATGCTGAATGGACGATCAAAGCCCTGCAAGCGAACAAGCATGTCTTGTGCGAAAAGCCGTTCGCGATGAATGCGGACGAGGCGCGCGCCATGCTCGCGGCGTCTGAGGCGGCCGGCAAGCGGCTGATCGAGGCTTTCCATTATCGCTATCACTCTGCGTTTCAAACGTGTCTCGATTGGCTTGCTGCGGATGAGATTGGCGAGCTGAAAGAAATCCACGCCGCGTTCAATGCCGAAATTCCTGACAATGGAACCGAGATCCGCCACCGAATCGAGACAGGCGGCGGCGCGATGATGGATCTCGGGTGTTACCCCTTGCACTGGGCGCTCTCCGTGACGGGCGAGGCGCCGTCTGACATTATATCAGAGGCCACGCTTACAGGTGTTGGTGTCGATGAGAGCATGCAGGCGGCGCTGGCCTTTCCGTCTGGAGTCACAGCGAAACTCTCCGCCAATATGGGACCAGGCTCAGGTTTTCGTGCAGACATGAAACTAATCGGTACGCGCGGTGAGATCGACTTCACTAATCCGCTCGCCCCGCATCACCCCATGCTGCCGAGTAACTTGAAAAGCTCAAACGGACGCGAAGCTGTAATCAGTCCGATCAGTACCTATGCCTATCAACTTGCTGCAGTTTTCGAGGCGCTGACCACCGGCAAGGTCCTTCCAACGGAAGGCGATATGATCTTGCACCAACAAGTGGCGCTGGACGCTATTTACGAGGCCGCGGGCCTCCGGCATTTGCGCTATCTGCAGGACTGACTTGACACTCTAGTCTCAAATGAGACATATGTGTCTCATGACAAATTCAGTACGACTTTCCACGCGTGACGCGATTGTTGAGGCGGCCTTTGCCGTGTTCAGCAAGAATCCAAGCGCGTCTCTGTCCGACGTCGCCGAGCGTGCAGGCGTTGGGCGAGCGACTCTGCACCGGCACTTCGCTGGCCGTGAAGAGCTGATGCGCGCGCTCGCCAAGATTGCCTCTCAGGAAATGGATGATGCGGTTGAGCAGGCCTGCGCCGATGCGACCTCCTATTCTGAGGTGGCACGGCTTGCTTTGCAGGCTTTGATCCCGCTCGGCGATCGCCATGGGTTTCTCGCCCTCGAAACCTTCGAGGATGATCCCGACCTTCGGGCTGAATATGCGCGTGAGCAGCAAGAGACCGCCGAAATGGTCGACGCAGCGAAAGGCGAAGGCCTGTTCGATACTGCTGTGCCAACGAGCTGGATCGTTCAGGCCTATGATCACCTCATGTATGCCGGTTGGGAGAGCGTGAAGGCTGGCGAAACCACCCACAACCAGGCCGCAGCTTTGGCGTGGCGCACCCTCATTCATGGCCTCGGGAGACCAAAATGACCCCAGAAACCATTACGGAATATGGCACTTATTTTGACGAGGTGTTCTTCATAATTGGGATCGCGATCCTCGGAATTGAGCTTCTAAAGAACCTGTTCTCCGGCACGATGAGAGGCCGCGAGCTTTTGGATATGGTTGCCAGTGCGTCTACTCAAATCCCGAGCCTGCTGGTCGAAACCTTCTTGATGTCTTTCCTCTACATTGGAATGGTCATGGTCGCTGATACGTTCGTGACCTGGCAGATGCCAATCACGGTGTGGACAGTGGCCCTCGCAGTTTTGGCGTGTGATTTTGCCTATTATTGGGAGCACCGGATCGCGCATGAAGTGCGTCTTTTGTGGACCCAGCACGCCGTGCATCACTCCTCGCGAGAGATGAACATTGTGGTCGGCATTCGCTTTGGACCATTCGAAGGCTTTGCGTCAGCTTTGTTACACTTCCCGCTTGTTTTGATCGGGTTCCCGCCGGTTCTGGTCTTTTTCGGGATCATCATTGTGCTGGCTTATCAGACTTGGATCCACACGGAGCTTATCGGCAAACTGGGGCCGCTTGACGGCGTCCTTAATACGCCGGCCAATCACCGCGTTCATCATGGCTGCGATGACAAATATATCGACAAGAATTATGGCGGCATTCTCATCATCTGGGATCGTCTGTTCGGGACCTATCAGGCCGAAGAAGAAACACCGCGCTACGGACTGAAGCGCGACTATGACAGCGTCAATCCATTGTCGGTTTGGATCTCAGAATGGCCAGGTTTTTTCTCAGATCTGAAAAAGTCCAAAAGCTTTGGCGAGAGCTGGATGTACATCTTCGGAAAGCCCGGATGGCAACCAAAATCAAACTCGGCAAAATCAATGGTTCCTGAACCGATGGAGACCGGCTAAGCCGAAGGGGTAACCGAATTGGAGAATGCCCGATGCGCCTTGCTTTGATTGCCGCTTCTGTTTCCGTGCTTGCCGCTTGTGAGACCCTGCCCGCCGAGGCGCCGGCCTCAAGTGAGATCCGGCACTATGTCAAAGACGCTTACCGGGATGCTGGATTTCCATTTTCCAGCGCAGTCGAAGCGGATGGATGGGTGTTTCTCGCTGGAGAGCTCGGCACCACGCCAGAAGCAGGTCTGGTCCCCGGCGGGATCGAGCCCGAAACGCGCCAGACCATGGACAATATTCAGGCAACACTCGCTGCAAATGATTTGACCTGGGACAATGTCGTGAAGTGCACGGTCTTCCTCGCAGACATTGCCGAATGGCCCGCCTTCAATGAGATCTACAAAACCTATTTTGACGGCAACTTCCCAGCCCGTAGCGCCCTCGGGGCGAACGGTCTCGCGCTTGGCGCCCGGGTTGAGATTGAGTGTATCGCTAAGCGCTAGCCGTGAGGTCGGTCAAATGCCCGGTTTTGACATAGATCAGGCAGCCCTCGTCGGACCAAGGCGTATGTTTCGATCCATGTGGGCTGCGTAGCCAAGTGCCCGCCGGATAGTCCCCGAACTCATCTTGGAAGGTGCCTTCAAGGACCAGAATTTCTTCGCCGCCCCAATGCTGGTGTGGCAGGAATTTCGTACCGGGCTCCCAACGCACTAGCGCGGCGCTTTCGGTGCCGTGGCTGTGCAGCGGCAAGACGGATAGGCCAGGCACCTGTCCTGGCAGAAAGTCCGCATCCTTCGTACTGATGACTTTCTGGTCTGTGTCAGCCTCGTCAAACTGGTGCAGTTTGACAAAAATTGTGCAGCCCTCTTTCGAGTGCGGCGTATGTTTGGACCCGATCGGATTGCGCACGTACGACCCGGCGGGATAGTCGCCATGCTCATCTGAAAAGACGCCTTCCAGAACGAAGAATTCCTCGCCGCCGCCATGGGTGTGTTCGCTGAAATAAGACTCCGGCGCATAGCGAACGATGGAGGTTGCGCGGGCAACCTCTTCGCCAATCCGATCCAACATTTGGCGATCAACGCCTTTCATCGGCGACGCCACCCAATTGCGGTCTTCAGGCCGCAGGACGACGCGTTCGGAAAAATCTGCGTTCAGTCTCATGGCAAACTCCTAATGTGGTTTTGGCGCGGACAGGCGGGCCGCGAAGGCCGCCGTGGCGGCATCAAACAGAGAGGTGTTTTTGGCGGCGCGCGCGACGAGCTGCGCCCCTTCCACCAAAGCGAGAGTTGCCCGGGCCTCGGCATTCGGGTCGCTGACGCCCGAAACCGTTTGGTCGTCTAAACTCTCTTCGAAGACGCCTGTGAGCCAAGCCGCGCTCTTTTCATGGAACTGATTGAGCCGATCTAAGACAGGCTCCGCCAAACTGTCCCGGCCTGCGCTCATGGCAACGCATAAGCAAAGCTGCGTGCCTTCCACCAAAGCGTCGCGATACAATGCGACGTATGCGCGAAGCTTCTCTGCGGCATGTCTATGCGTGCTGTCGATCTCACCCAAGGTTTCGAAAAAGCGGTCGGCATAGCGCTCGATCAAGCTCAAAGCGAGATCCGCTTTCGCCGGAAAGTGGTGATGGATGCTGGCTTTCCGGATCCCAACATCGCGCGCCAGATCTGCATAAGAGAAGGCGTCATAGCCGCGTTGGCGGGCCGCGCGTTCAGCGCTGTCTAAAAGAGCGGTGCGAGTGTTCATGGGGCCCTACCTAGTAGTAGGAAGTTTCCGTTTCAAGGGGGCTGCCCCGCCGCCTTGACAATTTGCTGTGCTTGCCGCCCTTTTGCGGCTCAGATCTGAGTAGAGGCGGCCCCAAAACGTGACATCTCCCATCCTGCAGGTCCGTGACCTGAAAGTTGAGTTTGATACGCCGGATGGCACGGTCAGAGCCGTCAAAGGCATCGACTTAGATGTCTCTGCAGGAGAATGTCTCGGCATTGTTGGAGAGTCTGGTTCCGGCAAGAGCCAAACCGTCCTCGCTGCTATGGGTCTTCTCGCCGATAACGGAACGGCGACGGGCTCTATCATGTTTAACGGCACCGAGATGTTAAGCGCCGACGCTAAGACGCTGCGCGATATACGCGGCGACCAGATGTCGATGATTTTCCAAAATCCGCTGACCAGCTTGACCCCGCATATGACCGTCGGGGCGCAGATGCGTGAAGTATTGCGTTTGCATAAAGGTCTGAAAGGCGAAGAGGCGAACAAAGTCTGCGTCGATTGGCTGGAACATGTTCGCATTCCCGAAGCGCGCCGCCGGATGGATCAGTTTCCGCACGAACTCTCCGGCGGCATGCGTCAGCGCGTCATGGTCGCGATTGCTATGCTGTGCGGTCCGAAACTGCTGCTCGCGGATGAACCGACAACTGCTCTTGATGTGACGGTGCAGGCGCAGGTGCTCGACCTGATGGATGAACTCAAGCGCGAAACCGGGACCGGGATTGCCCTCATTACGCACGACATGGGCGTCGTGGCGCGCATGTGTGACCGTGTGGTCGTGATGCGCCACGGTGAGATTGTCGAAACCGGTGCAATCGACGAGATCTTCTACAATCCGCAGCATGAATATACCAAGATGCTGCTCGACGCTGTCCCGCGCATTGATCAGCCGAACCGACCTGGACGCCCATCACTTGGGCCCGCGCCTGGCGCTGAGGTCGAGCCGATCCTGCGCGCCGATGATCTGAAAGTGCATTTCCCGATCAATA
>JBCBDI010000042.1:0-14601 GCA_038529885.1 Pseudomonadota bacterium | reverse complement strand
GGCTGATCCATGCGGGCTATGCCTTGCTCGGCCTGCAAACCTATTTCACTGCCGGGCCGAAGGAATCCCGCGCCTGGACCATCCGTCAGGGGGCGACCGCGCCGCAAGCGGCTGGCGTCATTCACGGCGATTTCGAAAAAGGCTTCATTCGCGCCGAGACCATCGCGTTTGAAGACTATGTCGCCAATGACGGCGAGACCGGTGCCAAAGATGCAGGCAAGATGCGCGCCGAAGGCAAAGACTATGTCGTCCAAGACGGCGATGTGATGCTGTTCCGGTTTAACGTCTAATCCGGCACAATCTGGACAAAGTTCTGTATATGTTCTAGCCCGAATCGGGTATAGGATTGAACCATGGAACCCATTATCCAAATCGGTGAGACGGGGCTCGACCTCATCCATGTGCTGGCCATTGTCGCTGTGCTCGGCCTTGGCGCGGCCTGTTATAAGTTTCGCGAGCTTCTCGGTCAGGAACAGACCCTGCGCGAGGAAGCGTCGGCGGATCTCACGCATGCCGAGGAAGAGCTAAAAACGCAGCGCGCCCGCGCTGAGACCGCAGAGCTGCAACTCGCTGAGCTGCGCGGCCAGACCGCTAAGCAAAATGAGGCCTTTGGCGAAATTGCGCGCGGTGTGATGCAGCAGACGCAGAAACACTTCATCGCCATGGCCGATGAGACGTTCAAAAAGCACCGCGAGGGCGCCAAGGGTGAGCTTTCTGAGCTGATGAAGCCGATTGGCGAGAATTTTACCGAGTTCAAAAAGCGCGTGTCGGACATCGAAAAAGTCCGCGCCGAAGACAAGTCCGCGATCCAAGAACAAGTCAAAGCGATTGGCGAAAGCCTGCATCGCAACACCGCCGAGACCGGCAAGCTGGTCAATGCGCTGACCGCGCCAAAAGGCGGCGGGCGTTGGGGCGAGATGACGCTTCGCAATGTCATGGAACAAGCAGGCCTTTCCGGTCATTGCGATTTCAATGAACAAGTGAATGACGAGACCGAAGAGGGCCGCCAGCGCCCCGATGCGGTCATCCATCTGCCAGGCGGGCGGCAGATCGTGGTCGACTCCAAAGTCTCACTGGAAGCCTATATGGCCGCCGCCTCCGCTGATGATCCGACGCAGCGCAATGTGCATTTGAGGACGCACGCCACCAATGTGCAGCGCCATGTCGATGCGCTCGCCTCAAAGCGCTATCAGGCGAACTTGGATGAGCGCGTGGATTTCGTCGCCATGTTTATCCCAGGCGAGAATTTCTTCGCCGCGGCTTTGGAACATGCCCCTGATCTCTTGGAGCGCGCTTATTCTAAGAATGTCATCGTTACCACGCCCTCAACTCTGATTGGGCTGGCGAAAACCGTCGCCTATGTCTGGCGCCAAGAGAAGATGACGCAAAACGCCCGCGAGGCGGCCCAGCTCGGCCAACAGCTTTATGAGCGCATCGCGACCATGGCGGGCCATATCGAAAAGCTCGGCAAATCCCTGAACACATCCGTCAGCCACTTCAACTCCATGAACAGCTCGCTCGACAAGCGTGTCATGCCGACCATGAAGAAGTTCCAAGACCTGTCCATCGCGCCGCCGGATAAGCCAATGCCTGAGCCCAAGCGCGTGGAAGTGACAGCCGATGCGGGCGCGCAGCTTGAATTGATCAAGAAAGCCAAGGCTTAACGCGGTCTAAACGAGACGCCCTAAACTTGACCGCACGCGTCGCCAAAATTCCAATCGTTTTAGGCTATTCCCGCTTGTGCGTATTCGCATGGGGATAATCTAAATGTTGATCAGAACGGCTCTTGCCGCAGTCACTCTTTTGGCAACGCTTGGCGCATGTTCAGAGAATGCCGCATCGCATCTATCTGAAGCGGAGTATCAGCGTCTTGCGGATGAATCAGGTCACCCGATAGAAGACGTGAAACGCGAATTCGCGGACTATAAAACGACGGAGAACACGATCCTCCTTCACAAAGAGGACGAAGGTCTCAAAGCCGCGCGGGCAGAGGCACAAAGAACGCTTCCCAAGTTTCTCCAAAAACTCCGCGCAAAAGCGCCCGGCACCTACTCGATCAAATTCCCGCTACGCGTCAGTGGCAAGGTGGAGCACATTTGGTTGCAAGTCGATCGGGTCAACGGCGCAATCTTTCATGGCAGGCTCGCCAATAAGCCGGTCGGCGCGGGCAGCGAGTACCGTATGGGCCAGAGCATGCAAGTCGCTAAACACAATGTTGAAGACTGGATGATCCGCGTTCCCGAAGGCATTTATGGGGGTTATACCGCACGCCACGCGGCGACGAAGATGCCGCCCGCCGAACGGGCCGAACTCGAGCGTATGCTCTTAGACTGAGGCGCTCAGCCGAAAAAGCCGCTTTCGATACGCGATAACCGCAGCCAGGCTTATCCCAGTCCAGATCAATGGGACGGCGAACAATCCCGCGGTTCGCGCCATGGGGGGCAGGCAGGCAGAGCTTCTGTCCATGTCATCGATCCATTTCGAGGCGCGGACCCCGTCGGCTGAACAATCGGAGAGATAGACATAGGTTTGTAAGACCATCGCCACGCCAAAAACGGCAGCGAGCAGAGCGATGAACATCAATGTCCTGAGAGCGTTTTTAATCGGTCACATCCTATCCAATCGCAATCTCATCGCCGAAGATTTGGTCTGATATGCGGCGAGGCTGCGATTTCTTTTAGAAGGACGGTCTTACCACCCTCGCTCGGTGAACGGCCCAAGTTCAATGTCCTGGACCGAAGCTAAGGCGTAAACGGCACCTGCGAACTTCAGGTCACTCGATCAGTTGCTCAGTGAAGTGTTACGAAGGCGTCGCCGGAAATCGTTCTCTCTCGCGTCTTCGAGGGCTTCCCACTGCGCCGCGGTTCGGCAAATGCGCTTCTTTGCGATGCGGCTGCCGGTCACCTCGATTGTTTTGCAGACTTTGCGATTTGGATCGAGGGCCGGTTTTTCCTCTTCAACTGCGACCTCCGCGGTCTGAACTTCAGACGGCTCCGCGTCAGCTGCTGGTTCTTCAACCGCCGTTTCTTCAACGACAGCCGCGCTCACATCTGTCTCAAGAGCGGCTTCATCGGTCACCGTATCTGTCGAGGCGCATGCCGCCAGAACAGCCATGCTTGCGAAGACAATACCTAATTTTTGCATCATTTGTTCCCCAAGTTTGAACAATTAGCTACGCACCTACACTCAGAGTTGCAACTGAAACTATAGGTATAGTTACGCGTGGTTATGTTGCGGTAGGTCTTCTTTTTTGCGCATTTATTGACCCGAGGCTTTGGCGCGTACTTGCAAAGATATAGGGTGAAGAGATACGTCCCAACCGTCCCGGAAACCCGATAAGGTCCGCGATTAGCCCCGAAAATCAGCCGGGATGGGGCAGTCTTTACAGATACGATTGTCGCAGAGGCGACAGAGCGAGCACCGTTCAAGATCGGTTGTGTCCATGCTCGCGAGGATTTTGTGAAGCAAGCTGTCAAAGGTCTGCTGTTCGGATGGGGTGAGCGCGCTCAGAAACGGTTTGATGGCTGCAAGACGTCCAGCCAGCAGCTGTTCGCGGCGGGCTTCGCCGTCCTTGGTGAGATAGAGGGCGATGGTTCTTTTGTCTGGCCCGCGTCGACGCTCGACGAGCCCATCCGCAACGAGGCGATCAATCAGGCGCACGGTGCCGGGATGCGATAGTCCGAGAATGCGCCGCAATAAGTCGTTTGATGGCCCCAGGCCGTAGCCAATGACGACCAGCGCCGCCGGTGTTTCGCCTGAATGGTTCAACACATTTTGCGCCGTTTCTAGAATGCGGTCTGAGACGGCAAGCCCGACGGCGCCGAGTAAATTCGCTGTTTGATCACTCATGCTGAGACCATATGTGCGCCATGCACGTTTTTCAACTTGACATTTGATATGTGCGGAGCGCACATAATATGCGCTAAGCCATGGAAACAGAAACGGGAGGCACGCATGCCAGGTCGAAAAGACACTTTTACCGCCGAGCACTTGGATTTTTTTGAGCGTTTCAAATCCTTCTGGGCGGCGCCGTCTGGACCTCGGGTTGCGGAACTGATCGCGCCAGAGGCCGCAATTCACTTTTCCGGGCAGGGGACGTTTTCAGGCACTGAATACATTGATGTGATGGCCGGGCTTCTCGCTTCAATGGAGAGGGTAATCGTCGAGCCTCTCGACTGCGCGGGCAATGGCGACATTCTCTACATTCACTGGAAGACGACGGTCACTCTAAATGGCAAAACCATTGAATATCCGGGAGTCGATCGCTTTCGGCTGGTCGATGGCATGGCGGTCGAGGAATACATCCTTTTTGATTCAGCTGTGCTGCAACCAGACGCGTGATTTCGATGGCGCAGAGCCAAACCTGATTCAGACATTGCGAAAGGAATAGGCGGTCTGATAGACGGGCCGGAATTCTTATCGCTGTGAGATCAGGTATATGCAATCGATAGAGGCTGACCAAAGCAAACCTTCGTCAAAACAAGGTCTTCTGGATCCGGCCGACTGGTCGGCGTTCGACCAAGCTGCCGCACGCATACTTGCTGCGGCGACCGACAAGATGAAGCAAGCATCTGAAGGACGAACTTGGACGCCGACGCCAGACTCTCTGAAGCGCGACCTGCAAATTCCGCCCCCCGTTTCAGGCTTGCCCACGGACGACCTGGTCGATCGCCTGGTTGAGATTTTGCCTTATGGCGTCGGCAATACGCATCCGCGCTTCTTCGGCTGGGTGCATGGGTCGGGGGCGCCCGGCAACATGCTGCCAGATATTATCGCAGCTGCGATGAACGCCAATTGTGGCGGCCGGGACCATGTCGGGATCTATATTGAACGCCAGGTCATTGACTGGTGCAAAACCCTGATGGGTTTTCCCGACGCCGCCAGTGGGTTGATCGTGAGCGGGACGTCCATGGCCAGCCTGATCTCTGCCAAAACGGCCAGAGATGCAGCCCTTTCATTTGCCAATCGTCAGAGCGGTAACGGAAGCGCCAAATTGGTAGGCTATACATCACAAGAGGCCCATAATTGTCTCGCCCGCGCGTTTGATTTTATTGGTCTTGGCGAAGCGGCGCTGCGCAAAGTGCCCGTCACAGCTGACTTTCAGATCGATCTTGGCGCGCTTGCGAAACAGGTCAGCGCAGACCGCGCGGCCGGGTATCAACCGTTCTTCTTGGCGGGCACGGCTGGGACTGTGAATACAGGCGCGATTGATGACCTTGATGGGCTTGCCGCCTTCGCGAAACAGGAAGGCCTTTGGTTCCATGTCGATGGGGCGTTTGGCGCAAGCGCGATTTTAAGCCCCGATCAGGCCCCGGCACTGACGGGCATGGAAAAGGCTGACTCACTCGCCTTTGATTTCCACAAATGGATGCATGTGAATTACGATGCTGGCTGCGTGCTTATTCGCGATGGCGATCTCCACAAGCGGGCTTTCTCCAGCCGCCCGGATTATCTTGCTGCCGGTCGCGAAGGTCTGGCCGGCGGAGACCCATGGCCTGTGGACTTTGGACCAGAACTCTCACGCGGCTTCCGCGCCTTGAAAGTTTGGGCGCATCTCTTGGAGCATGGCACCGAGAAAATCGGCGCGGCGATTGACGAAAACTGCCGCCAAGCCCGCCATCTCGCATCGATCATTGATGCCCATCCTGCCTTTGAACGCCTGGCGCCCGTCCCGCTCAATATTTGTTGTTTTCGCTATACCCAAAAAGGCGCGAACCCCGCGCAGCTCAATCAATTGAACACGCGTATGGTGGAGCGCATCCAGCTTGATGGCATCGCTGCGCCTTCGACGACCAAAATAGACGGCGAGGTCTGTATCCGCGTGAATCTCACCAATCACCGGACCAAAATCTCTGATCTCGAAATTTTGATGCAAAGCCTCGCTGAGCGCGGTGAGGCGGAAATTGCGCACTTATGATAAATCGGCTCTATCCCCGCGCGCATATTGACCTTTGCGCTTCGCGCTCATACGTGAAGGCGCATGGCGATTAGAGAGATCCTTACGGTCCCGGATGCGCGGTTGAAGCAGGTGTCGAAGCCCATTGAGGGCGGCGTCACTGATGAGATCCGTGCGCTCATGGATGACATGTTAGAGACCATGTATGACGCGCCTGGCATTGGTTTGGCCGCAATCCAAATCGGTGAGCCCGTGCGGGTCATTGTCATGGACTTGCAAGAAGATGAGGAGAAAAACCCTCGTTTCTTCGTCAATCCTGAAATCCTACCGCTGACCGAAGACACAGCGCCTTATGAAGAAGGCTGCCTGTCTGTCCCGGACGTGTTTGACGAGGTCGAGCGCCCCACCGAGTGCCGCATTCGCTATCTCGACTATGATGGCAATGAGGTTGAGGAAGTCGCAACCGGCCTGTTCGCGGTCTGCATTCAGCATGAAATGGATCATCTGGAAGGCACGCTCTTTATCGATCACCTCTCGCGCCTCAAGCGCCAGCGTGCGGTCGATAAGGTCAAGAAAGCCAAGCGCCTTAAAGAACAGAACGCAGCTTAATTCCAAGAATGCGGGAACTTTTTGCAAAATTAAGGTTCCGGTGACGAACACGGTAAAAGGCCAGCATGACTGATCCGCTTCGCATCGCCTTTATGGGGAGCCCCGACTTTGCCGTCCCCGTGCTCGCCGCTCTGGCTGAGGCGGGCCATAAGATTGCATGTGTCTATTCGCAGCCGCCGCGCCCGGCAGGCCGGGGAAAGAAACTGCGCCCGACGCCCGTGCATCAATGGGC
The DNA here is from genome assembly GCA_038529885.1 of Pseudomonadota bacterium. Taxonomy (GTDB): domain Bacteria; phylum Pseudomonadota; class Alphaproteobacteria; order Caulobacterales; family Hyphomonadaceae; genus Henriciella. The sequence goes on along the minus strand of JBCBDI010000042.1, from coordinate 7,864 downwards.
CGACGCGCATGGGCTTGAACTGCGCACGCCGCGCTCGTTGAAAAAAGCGCCTGAGCAAGAGGCGTTCGCAGCGCTTGAACTCGATGCCGCGGTGGTCGTTGCGTATGGCCTGATCTTGCCACAGGCGGTGCTCGATGCGCCGCGGCTGGGCTGCATGAATATGCACGCGTCTTTGTTGCCGCGATGGCGCGGCGCTGCGCCCATCCATCGCGCCATCATGGCCGGTGATGAGATGACCGGCGTACAGGCCATGATGATGGAAGCCGGGCTTGATACCGGGCCGGTCCTGGCCACCGAAGAAACACGGATTTTTCCCTTTGACACGACCGGCAGCGTTCACGATCGGTTGGCGGGGCTAGCAGCTGATCTTGCGGTGACGTCTCTGGCGGGGCTCGCTGATGGTGGGCTCATCCCGCAGGCACAGCCAGAAGAGGGCGTCACCTATGCGCATAAAGTGACGGCTGAAGATCAGCGCATCGACTGGACCCGGTCGGCGGCTGAGGTCGACTGCCAGATCCGCGGCCTCTCACCCTTCCCGGGGGCCTGGTTCTATTACCCACCCGAAGGCGAAGCCGAGCCCTTGCGGATGAAAGCATTGATGAGCCGGCGCGAAGAGGGGGCGTCTGATGCCGCGCCGGGCGAGCTACTCGACAATGAACTGCTCGTTCAATGCGGCGATGGCGGCGCGGTGCGTTTGCTAAAAGCGCAAAAGCCCGGCTCAAAAGCGATGGAGGCCGCAGACTTGCTCCGAGGCCTGCCCATCTCAGCAGGAGCGCGATTCGAATGAACAATCTCTGGATACGCCCCGTCACAGAAGATGATGCAGCGACGGTCACAGAACTGACCGATGCGGCGTTCGGGACGCCTGAAGAGGCGCAGATCATCACCCAACTCGCCAAAGATGGCGATAGCCTCGCCTCGCTCGTGGCGCACAATGATCGTGAGATTTTAGGGCATATCCAGTTTTTCAAAGTCCTCGTCGATGGCGAAGATATTGCTTGCGGTCTTGGTCCGGTTTCGGCGCGGCCAGATGTGCAGAAGCGCGGGATTGGCGCAGGGCTTATCCGGTTTGGTTTGACCTTGATGGAAGGAGCCGGGCGCACGCATTGCTTCCTGCTCGGCCATGCCGACTACTATCCGCGCTTTGGGTTTTCAGCTGAGCTTGCGGCGCACTTTGACAGCCCCTGGTCCGGGCCGCATTTCATGGCGAAGCGGTTGACGGAAACTGGGCCCGAGACCGGCAAACTCACCTATCCGGCGGCGTTCGGAGCCTGAGCCATGCAGCGCTATAAGATCACGATCGAATATGATGGCCGGCCTTATTTTGGCTGGCAGCGCCAGGAGGGTCAGCCGTCAGTTCAACAAGCCTTGGAAGAAGCCGCCGCCAAACTCGATGGCGCGCCGGTTTTGATGCAAGGCGCCGGACGGACTGATCGCGGTGTCCATGCCACTGGCCAAGTGGCGCATTTCGATCTGCAAAAACCGCGTCCCATCCGCAAGATCGCGGACGCACTGAATTTTCATTTGCGGCCCGAACCGGTGGCCGTGTTGAAAGCGGAAGAAGTCGATGCCGATTGGAGTGCCAGGTTCGAGGCGACGCTGCGCGCCTATCGCTATGTCATCATCAATCGGCGGGCGGATCTCACCGTCGACAAAGGCCTCGCCTGGCGGGTGCCGTTTCAATTGGAGGCCGGCGCCATGGACCGGGCCGCCAAGGCGCTGATCGGCCAGCATGATTTCTCAACCTTCCGCGATGCCGAATGCCAAGCGGCACACCCCATCCGCACGCTCGATAAGATTGATGTCGCGCGCTATGGCGATGGCCTTGAAGTGACGGTGGAGGCGAAGAGCTTCTTACACCGACAGGTGCGCTCCATTGTTGGGTCTTTGGTTGAGGTGGGACGCGGGGCACAGAGCGAGGACTGGATCGCGCAAATCCTCGACGCGAAAGACCGAACCGCCTGCGGGCCGGTGGCCCCGCCAGATGGCCTATTCTTGGAGCGGGTGGAGTATTAGCGCTTCACATCCAGCCTTCGAATAAGGGAGCAACCGTGCCGAGCGTAACGCGCATCTCGTCTAAGTCCGGGGTCTCGTCTTCAATGCCATAGCCGAAATCCTCGTTCGGCCCGATATTCTGCAAGATCACTCCATCGCCGCGCGAGAGTACATAAGCTCCATTGTAGACCAGGCCATAGCGGGCTTCCGGTTGCGGCGGCAGCCAATTGATCTGACCGCGCACAGGGACGAGCTCTTCTGCGCCCCAAAGCGCTTTCGCGCCATAGCCTGTACAGTTCATTATGACCGGTTCTGGCAGGCTGAGCGCGGCGGCGCGATCGGGGAAGTCCTTGCGGATGAGGCGTCCGCCATGGGCGAGGAAATCGCGGACGATGCGATCGGTATAAGCGGCGATATTAAACGCGATCCCAGCGCCTTCTCGAACTGATGCCACGGGGAACCGATGGGCGTCGTCTGGGAGCGTTTTCCCGCTGGGTCCGAGATCGCGGATCCGGTCCCAGAGGTGCAGGAAGTCATGGGTCTCAGGAATGCGCTCGCGCGGTTCGTTCGCACGCAGCTGATAGAAAGGCACATATTCAATCGGCTGTCCGACCGAGCCAACAAATTGGAGATGCGATGCATAGGCGCTGCGGGTCCAGGCTTCCCACGTGTCGCCGAACCCGTCTGGCGCGGCGGAGTGCAGTCCGATCCGGCTGCTGGGTGACCAGACGCCGGTCGCGCGTGCTGAGCGCGTTTCGCGCGGCAAGTCTTTGGCATAGATCGTCACGTCGACGCCAAGCTGAACCAAGCGCAGCGCCGTGGTCAGCCCAATTACGCCCGCGCCAATGACGGCGACCTCGCGCGCCTCTGTGTCTTTAGCGAGGGCCACCGCAGCGTCGGCGCAGCCCCAAGACAGCGACCAGCCCGAGCCCCCATGCCCGTAATTGTGGATCACGGTTTTCTCACCAAAGGGCTCGGCCTCAATGCGCGGGCCCGCCGGGCGGAAGGGCCGCGTACAGACGGTGATATGCGTCAGCCGGTTCTCGGAGATCTTAAGCGGCGCACGCGGAACCAGGGTTTTGGCGGTCGCAACGGGCGTCGTTGTGATCGTGCAGGCGCCCGCAGAAGCGGCGGCGCCAAGCGCAAGAAACTGTCGGCGGTGAAGGTCCATACGCGTAGCTGCGCCCACTCTGCTTGAGGGTGCAACATAAAAATCTCAATCGTGTCGGACTTGTGGCGCGCTGCCTGTCATCTACATTCTCCTGCATAAGAGATAGGAGGAGCTTCAGAATGACTGATGAGACTAAAATTGATCGCCGCCAAATGCTCGCGCTTGGTGTTGGCGCAGCCGCTATGGCCAGTCAGGCTGCTTGTGCGCAGACAGCCATTGCGGATGGAGAGGGGCCGGATCTCTCTGGCAAGTCGATCCTCGTGACCGGCGCCTCATCTGGCTTCGGCCGGCTCGGTGTCGAATATTATGCGCGCCTTGGGGCAAAAGTGTTCGCCACCATGCGCAGTGTCCCGCGGGTTGAGGCGGACGAGCTTCGCGATTTGGCGGCCTCTGAGAGTCTCGATCTTAGCGTCATCGAAATCGATGTGACTTCGGACGATCTGGTCGAAGCCGGTGTCGGTGAAGCCTTGGCGGCAAATGACGGCAAGCTTGATGTCTTGATCAATAATGCCGGGATCTCGGTCGGCGGGCCGGTGGAAGTCCAGGACATGGCCGCGATGGAGCTTTTGTTCGACACCAATGTCTATGGCTGCCACCGGATGGCGCGGGCGGCTCTCCCGGCGATGCGCGCGCAAGGCAGCGGCCATATCTTCAATATCTCTTCGCAGCTCGGCCGCGTCATCATTCCGGGCTTCGGGCTCTATTCGGCGTCGAAATTCGCGCTCGAAGCAATGAGTGAGCAAATGGCTTACGAGCTCGTCCCGCATGGTGTCGATGTGACCATCATTCAGCCAGGCGGCTATCCGACTAAGATCTGGTCGAACAATAATTCAAATTCAGGGCCCCTCAAAGCGCGCACCAGCGAAGACTTGCTGGCCGCCTATCCCGCGCTCACAGCCGGCATGGGCGAGCGCACAGGCGGTGGCTCAACTGATCCGATGGATGTTCCGCGCAATATTGCTGAGATCATCGCTCTGCCGAAAGGCACCGCGCCGCTGCGCCGGGCAGTGCACCCAGCAGCGCGCCCACAAGAGGCGATCAATGATGTCTCGGCGCAGACCCAGCTCGCCATGCTCGGCGAGTCTCAGCTTGGACCTTGGGTGAAGGATGTGATCGAGCGGTAGGCGTTTGCGAGGCTCAAACCGAGCCTTTGCGCTCAACCACCAGAATGCGCGCTTCACCCACGGGGTGCGCCACATGCTCGTCGCCTTCATGGGCGATGAACATGTCCGATGCGGCGAGCGACACGACTTTCTCTTCGCCCGCGTCTCGATAGTGCATGTCCACTTTGCCTTCGAGGACGACGAAGACTTCGACGCCATCATTGCGGTGCCACTTATAGGGTTGGTCGGTCCAATGGAGCCGGACGGTTGCCCCATCGATTTCAGCGAGGTCTCGGGCGCCCCAGGCACGATTGGCGCGAAATGTCCGCGCGTCTTGGACGATATCTGGCATATCGCAATCCTTCTTTGCGTCCCGAAGTAGGTGGCTCAGAGGGCTTGATAGCGGAAAACCGGCTCGCCGCCCAAGACCTTATTTTGATCGTGTCGATGATCAAAAGTGACGGTGCGGAGCGGGCTAAGAGCCGTCTTCTCCGAAAAGGCCGCCCTGCAATCCGTCTTGCGGGGCGGGCAGGCCGAGGCGTTTATAGGCAAGCGGCGCAGCAACGCGGCCACGCGGGGTGCGGGCAACATAGCCCTTTTGCATCAAATACGGCTCGATCACATCCTCGACGGCGTCGCGCGCTTCGGACAAAGCGGCGGCCAAAGTGTCCGCGCCGACAGGGCCGCCTGCATAGGTTTTGACCAAAGCGTCGAGATAGCGCCGGTCGAGCATATCCAAGCCATCATCATCGATTTGTAGACGCGCGAGCGCGCTCGCGGCGGCGGCGCGATCAATATTGCTGCCATCGGCTTCGGCAAAGTCGCGGACCCGGCGCAGCAGTCGCAGCGCGATCCGCGGCGTCCCGCGGGCGCGTTTCGCGATCTCAACCGCGCCGTCTTCGGTGATCGGCGCGCCAAGCTTTCGCGCTGCCGCCATGACGATGGTTGAAAGGGTCTCGGGCGTGTAAAAATCGAGGCGCAGCGGAATGCCGAAGCGATCGCGGAGCGGCGTCGCGAGAAGACCGGCGCGTGTGGTCGCGCCCACCAGCGTAAACGGGCTGAGGTCCAAGCGCACCGATCGCGCCGCCGGGCCTTCGCCGATCACGATATCGACCGCATAGTCTTCCATGGCCGGATAGAGCACTTCCTCGACGGCGGCTGGCAAGCGATGGATCTCATCAATGAAGAGGACATCATTCGGCTCAAGATTGGTCAGGATGGCGACCAAGTCACCGGCTTTCGCGATCACGGGGCCAGAGGTTGCGCGAAAGCCAACGCCGAGCTCTTTCGAGAGGATTTGCGCGAGTGTGGTTTTACCAAGCCCCGGGGGGCCGAACAGGAGTGTGTGATCAAGCGCCTCGCCGCGGCGGCGAGCGGCTTCCACATAGACGCGCAGATTGGCCTTTAGCTCGTCCTGACCGACATAATCGTCAAAGCTTTGCGGGCGCAGCGCCCGGTCGAGCGCCTCTCCGGTCTGCATTTCAGGATCTGTGATGGTGCCGTCTCTGCTCATCCGATGTGCCTCTTAATTCCGTCGATACCTGCGCAGGCAGGTATCCATGGGCGCAGACAGCCGTCACGTTCGGACGCTAAGTGTGGTCCATGGCCTCCTGCCTGCGCAGGAGGCGGCGGAGAGAGGAGGGCGATCATGCGGGCGAGAGTTCCTTCAGCGCCGCTTTGATCAGCGCGCCGGTGTCGGCATCTGGCACATCGCGGGCGCTGCTGGCGACGGCGCGGGCCGCTTCAGATTGGGAATATCCAAGGTTTATCAAAGCTGACACCGCTTCGCCGCGGGCACCGGTTTTCAGCTCACTTGCCGCCGCAACGCTGCCAGTTGGATCCGCCGCGAAAGAGCCGAAGCGCCCCATTGGCGGCGGCTTCCCAGAAAGCTCGCCAACAATCCGTTCGGCGAGTTTTTTGCCGACGCCTTTGGCGCGCGTGATCGTGGCCGTGTCGCCGAGGGCCAGCGCATCCATCAGTTCGGTGGCGCTGATCGCATCCATGATCGCCATGGCTGATTTTCCCGCCACACCCGGCACATCTTGCAGGCGTACGAACCAAGCGCGCTCTTCATCGCTGGCAAAGGCGAACAGCGTGATCGAACTTTCCGTGACGCGGGTTTCGATAAAAATCTCCGCTTCGCCGCCGACGGTGAGCTTGGACAGCAAGCGCGATCCGGCAAGCGCGACATAGCCAACGCCATTCACGTCGACCATGACTGAGTCCGTGCCAAGGGCTGCGACCGTGCCGCGCAGACGTCCGATAATCATGCTGCGGCTCCTTTGAGCTGTTTGGGGGGCAGGTTGTGGGCTGTACAAATTGCGCAGGCGAGGGCGTCTGCGGCATCGGCTTTCATCTTACCGGCGCGCGGCAGGAGCCTCGCGATCATGAATTGGATCTGATCCTTATCGGCCTTGCCGGACCCGACAATGGCTCGCTTGATCGCCGTCGGCGCGAACTCCGACACTTCCAAGCCATGGAAAGAGAGCGAGGTCATCGCCGCGCCGCGCGCTTGGCCGAGCTTCAAAGCCGAGCGCGGATTGGCATTGACGATGGTTTCCTCGCAGCCGCTATGATCGGGCGCATAGGTTTTGACCAACTCGCCAACGCCGTGGAAGATGCCCGCAAGCCGGTCGGCCATAGGCAAGTCAGGATCAATATTGATGACACCGTGGCCGACATGACTGAGGCGTGATCCAACCAGATCAATGACGCCCCATCCGGTGTGTCGCAAACCCGGATCGATCCCCAGAATTCGAATCGCTTCACTCATACCGCCTGTATTAGCGCGTATGGTTAAAAACGTCTTGCTATTTTCGTGCTTTGTTCCGGTTTATGGCAGATCACCCAGTCAGAACCATGAGCATGCTGCTCCAAACGCCGACGCAAAAGAAGATGCACCCGGTCAAGACAATGCCACGCGTCGAGATCGGATAGCGCGGACCTGTCGCCGGCTCAGGCGGGGGATCTATCCCGCGCGGTTGGTCATCTATCGCTAAAGGAGGTCCAGCTCGAAACAAGGATCCACACTCCATTCCACCAAAGCCTGGGGCGAGGCTAAGGGCAATCTGCGTCGGGTCATCATCCCTATGTCTCTGAATCAAAGATCTCTTTCGAAAAAGCTTGCGAGCGGCCATGATTCACGTGGTCCGGAATAGGAACAGGCTCCAGATGAGACAGTGTAGGGCCACACTAAACAGGATCGAAAGCCCCCGGGTCGACAGCGCTAAAGACAAGCGAAGTTCGCTCGATCTGGGAGGAAACGTTTGCTGCGACCGCAGAAGCTTTCGAAATTGTGAGACGGTTTGAGATGCCATGCTTCACCCATCCGCGAGGAAAATATCCTCTCCCTTCAGGGCAATAGCTTAGCTTCCACGGCGACGGTGTCTTTATCCGTCCGTCTCAAAATTAGGCTTAATCGCGGCCCCAATCTGGGGGGCGCTTTTCCAAGAAAGAGGCAATGCCTTCCTTGTAATCGGCTTGCTGAACCATGGCATCAAGCAAACGGTTGGCGTCTCTCACCGACGCGCCGATATCGCGATGAAAATCGAGATAGGATTGGCGTTTGGATTGTCTGAGCGATTCCGGTGAGACG
>JBCBDI010000041.1:0-14739 GCA_038529885.1 Pseudomonadota bacterium | reverse complement strand
ATCGCATAGACGGATTTGCCCTTGTAAGAGAGCTTATAGAGCGGTGGCATCGCCATATAGAGGCGGCCGCTCTCAATGAGGCCTGGTGTCATTTTGTAGAAGAAGGTGATCAACAGCGCCGCAATGTGCGCCCCGTCCACATCAGCGTCAGTCATGATGATGATTTTCTCATAGCGAAGATCATCAATATTGAAGCGTGAGCCAATGCCGGTGCCGAGCGCGAGCAGCAAGTCTTGCAGCTCTTGATTCTTGTCCATCTTCTCAGCCGTGGCGGACGCAACGTTCAAGATCTTTCCGCGCAGAGGAAGGATCGCTTGTGTTTTCCGGTCGCGGGCTTGTTTGGCCGAGCCGCCCGCGGAATCGCCCTCGACCAGGAAGAGCTCAGTGTCGCCCTTATTGTCAGAGCAATCGGCAAGCTTGCCGGGCAGGCGGAGTTTCTTGGTTGCGGATTTGCGCGCAACTTCTTTGGCTTTGCGGCGGCGGGCGCGTTCATCAGCGCGTTCGACAGCCCAGGTCAGGAGCTTGTCGGCCTCTTTGGGGCTGCCCGCGAGCCAATGGTCGAACCGGTCGCGGACGCTGTTCTCGACCAAGCGGAAGGCCGCTGTGGTGGAGAGCTTATCTTTGGTCTGGCCGACGAATTCTGGGTTGCGGATGAAGACTGACAGCAACAGGCCGGAATGGCCCATAATGTCGTCGGCAGTGATCGTTGTGCCCTTTTTCTGGCCGGTCAGTTCTGCATAGTTACGCAGGCCCTTAGTGATGGCAGACCGGAAACCGGCTTCATGCGTGCCGCCATCTGGGGTCGGGATCGTGTTACAGTAAGAGCGCGAGAAGCCGTCCGTTTCGCCAAAGCCAGCGGCGGTCCAGGCAATCGCCCATTCGACTTTGCCATCATCGGTTTCAACCAGCCCAGCAAAATGCTGCTCCGTGATTGTGGCTTTGCCTTTGAACACTTCGTCCAGCTGGTCAGCGAGACCGTTGGGATAAGACAGTGTCTTTTCAGGCGGGACTTTGGAGTCTTCCGGCAACAGCTCCGGGTCGCATTTCCAGCGCACTTCAACGCCGCGATAGAGATAAGCTTTTGAACGCGTCTGCTGGAACAGGCGTTGTGGCTTAAAGCGGAGCTTCTCGCCAAAGATTTCATGGTCGGGTTTGAACCGCACTGTCGTGCCGCGGCGGTTCGGGGCCGCGCCCATTAATTCCAGGGGTCCGGTGACTTTGCCGCGCTCGAAGGCTTGGAAATAAAGCTTCTTATCGCGCGCAACTTCGACTTCCATCCGCTCAGACAGCGCATTCACAACGGATGAACCAACCCCGTGCAGGCCGCCCGCAGTCTCATAGGCTTTGTTCGAGAATTTCCCGCCCGCATGCAGCGTGGTCATGATGACCTCTAGAGCTGACTTGCCCGGATATTTCGGGTGCTCGCCAACAGGGATGCCGCGGCCATTATCGATCACTTCAACATAGCCGTCGGCGCGCAGATGCACTTCAATGCGCGTGGCATGACCAGCCACAGCTTCATCCATTGAATTGTCTAGGATTTCCGCGAAGAGATGGTGGTAAGCCCGCTCATCGGTGCCACCTATGTACATGCCGGGGCGTTTCCGCACCGGTTCGAGGCCTTCAAGGACCTCAATATCTTTCGCGCTATAACCAGAAGGATCAGTTTTCATATCATTGAACAGGTTTGTTTGCTTTGCAGCGCCCATAGTGGTTCTCTCCCCGTAAGCCCATTCGCCCACTGATTCCAAGGACTTCCATCATGACGATTAAGATTAATACGCCATTAACCCTGCCGTCTGGCGTCGAATTGCCCAATCGGCTCGTTAAGGCGGCAATGACGGAGCGATTGGCAAACCCTAGGAATGAAGTCACAGATCGCCATCTGAAGCTATATAAAGCCTGGGGAGATGGCGGGATTGGGCTGCAAATCACGGGCAATGTCCAAGTCGATCGGCGGAATCTCGAAGCGCCTGGCAATGTCGTGATCGATGGGACGCCGTCAAATGAGCATGCTGTCATGCTCGGCAAATGGGCAGAGGCGTGTAAATCGGGCGGCGGCAAAGTGGTGATGCAGGTCAGCCATGCCGGGCGCCAGACCCAGAAAATGGTCAATCCGCAGCCGGATGCGCCGAGCGCGGTGGCGGTCGACCTTCCTGGCGGACAGTTTGGTACGCCGCGCGCGATGACCGGCGACGACATCAAACGCCTGATCGAGAAATATGGAATTGCGGCCAAGGCGGCGCGGGCGGCGGGCTTTGATGGCGTCCAGATCCACTCGGCGCACGGCTATTTGATGAACCAATTCCTCTCGCCGCTGACCAATCTGCGCGAAGATGAATGGGGCGGCTCGCTCGAGAACCGCGCACGTATGCTGCTGGAAGTGATCAAAGCCTCAAAAGCCGAGGCCGGGCCCGGCTTTGGCGTCTCGGTGAAGCTCAACTCGACCGATTTCCAAAAAGGCGGGTTCACGCAAGACGATTCGAAAGCCGTGATCGGCATGCTCAATCCGCTCGGGCTCGATTTTGTTGAAGTGTCCGGCGGCTCGTATGAACAGCCAAAAATGATGGATATGGATGGCTTAAAGCCCGCCTTTGAAGAGGGCGCGCGCGAAAGCACCAAGAAGCGCGAGGCTTACTTCTTGGATTATGCCAAAGAGGTGCAAGCGGTGGCGGAAATGCCGCTCATGGTGACCGGCGGGTTTCGGACGCGCGACGGCATGAATGCGGCTTTGGAGGCCGGCGAGGCGGACTTGATCGGGCTCGGTCGCCCGCTTTGCGTCGATGTCGATGCGCCAGGACAATTGGTGTCAGGCGAGATTGATGCGCTGCCGAAGTGGGAGAAAACGCTGCGCATCGGACCCGGAATTTTCAGCCCAACCTCTTCGATTGGCATCTTCAAGGCGCTGAACGGGTTCGGCATGCAAGGCTGGTTCTATCATCAACTCCACCGCATTGCAGACGGGCAGGAGCCCAATCGCAAACTGGGTGTCTTGAGCGCGTTTTTGAAAATGCAGGGCATCGACTCGAAGATGGCAAAGGCCTATCACGCTGATCTGAAACAGACGGAGACAGCATGAGCCTCAGCATTAATGCTGACTTCGACAGCGGCAATATCATCGTCAAAGACTTGGAGGACCCGGCCAATGTCCGGCTGGAAATTGCAAAAGATCATCAGTCCGATTTTTATCAATGGTTCCATTTCCACGTCGCAGGTGAAGCGGGTGAAACGGTTCGCCTGGTCATAGAGAATGCAGGCGGGGCGGCTTATCCAAAAGGGTGGGAGAATTATAAGGCGGTGGTGTCCGGTGACGCGTCTGACTGGCGCCGCGCCCCGACCACATATGACGGCAAGAGCCTGACGGTTGAAGCAGAATTGACCGAAGGCGCGCTTTATGTGGCGTATTTTGCGCCATATTCTTCAGATCAGCACCAGGCACTGGTTGCCAGCGCCCTGCGAGATGACCGGGTTGAGGCCAGCGTTTTGGGACAAACTCTGGACGGCCGTAACTTAGACTTGCTGCAAATCGGAACGCCGGGGCCAGAAAAGCGCACGCTTTGGATCACCGCGCGCCAACACCCCGGCGAGACCATGGCCGAGTGGTGGATGGAGGGCTTCTTAGAGCGGCTGCTTGATCCGATTTGTGCGAATGCACGCGATTTGCTCGACAAAGCCGTGCTCTATGTTGTGCCGAATATGAACCCAGACGGCTCCGCGCGCGGGCATTTGCGGACCAATGCGGCGGGCGTGAACCTGAACCGAGAATGGGATGCGCCCTCAATGGACAAGAGCCCGGAAGTGTATCTGGTGCTCAATAAAATGATCGAGACTGGCTGTGATCTTGCGCTTGATGTGCATGGCGACGAGGCTTTGCCGTATAATTTTATTGCTGGAACCGAAGGCATCCCTAAGTGGAGCGATCGATTGGCCGATCTTCTGGACGGATTCAAATCGACCTATGTGAAATCCACCAATGGCGCGTTTCAGACCCAATATGGCTATCCGACCAATGCGCCTGGCAAAGCCAATTTGACCATTTGCAGCAATGCACTGGCCGAGCGGTTTGACTGTCTGGCGATGACACTGGAAATGCCGTTTAAAGACGATGCCAATCATCCAGATGCTGAGTTTGGGTGGTCGCCCGCGCGGGCCAAGCAATTGGGGGCGGATGTATTGAGTCCGCTTCTATCGGTGCTGCCCACGCTTCGATAACGAACAAAACTCCCCGTAGACTCCTGCGCAGGCAGGAGTCCATGGACAGAAATTTTCCTTTCAGACCGCTGGTTGTTATGATCCCTGGATACCTGCCTTCGCAGGTATCTTCGGACAATTGCATTCGGGTATGGCGTCAGAAATCGAGCAGAAGTTAGTCGATGTTTGAAAGTGCTTACTTTCCTCCAAGCGCTCCCCACGGCTCGTCCGTGGGGTCCATCACCCGCAGGCGCGGCTAAGACTGGGAAGGCGCCGACCCCTCTCGAACTCGGTTGCAGAGATCGGGTGTTGGGCTGCCCAGACAAGCTGGGCAGAGCGTTGTACTGAGCGCAGCCCGTAACGGCGCAGGTATCTGCGGGAAACGGAACTACAACAATGCTTTAGCGATCAGCTTATAACTCTCAATTCGTGTCTCCACATGATCCGTAATCGAGAGCATAAAAATCTCGCTCGCGCGGGTCTCGCGGGCCGTCTCGCTCAGTCGCTGCGCAACGCTTTCCGCGCTCCCGACAATCCCGCGCTGCGGGGCTTCGAGCGGTGATTGCTCTAGATAAGCGAGCGCTTCATCCGTGCAGAGATACGGCAGAAACTGTCCCGCCCCTCGGCTGAGCGCCCAGGCTTTGACCGGCGCGGCGCGGCGTTCAGCTTCAGCATCTGTTTCGGCGGCGAGCACGACCAGGCCAATCCCGGCATACGGCTCTGCGCAAAAGAGGGAGGGGACAAACGCCTCATGATAGGCGTCGAGCGCGTCCTTTGCACCACCTGGGTTGAGGAAGTCGGCAAAGGCGAGTTTCAGCCCCATTTGTCCGGCAAAGGCGGCGGAGCCAGGCGAGGAGCACAGCATCCAAAGGTCTGGGCGAGGTCCTGGCGGATTGGCAGCGATCCCGCGGGCGCGATGATCCTCGGGGAATTCGGCCTCGCCGCTCGCATCCATCAGCCAATCCATCAACATACGCAGCATGGTCGGGAAGTTTTGCCCGCCTGGGCCGAGGAGGGCCGCCGACGCTCTCGGGTCTGCGCCGGTGGCGCGACCAAGACCAATTTCGATCCGGCCCGGATAAAGCTGATTGAGGCTTTGCCCCCACTCAGCGACCTTTAGAGGCGAATAGTTGGGCAGCATGATCCCGCCAGAGCCAAGCGCAATGCGCGAGGTTCGAGCGGCAAGATCCGCCATCAGAATTTCCGGCGTGGTGCCAGCGAAACTAGAAGCATTGTGATGCTCTTGGACCCAATAGGAACGATAGGGCATCGCGTCGGCTGCTTCGGCCAAAGCGCGCGTCTCGTTTAAGGCATCTTGCGCCGTCCGGCCTTTGAAGATTGGCGATGGATCAAGAATGGAGAGCGTGGGTTTCATGCCCGTCTTTGTGCGCTATGGATGGGATGGAAACAAGTTGGAGTCTGCGCATGCGTCTCTTGATCATAGCTCTGATGGGCTTGGCCCTCGCCGCTTGCAATCTGGCCGCCGAGACGGACGAAGCGATCGATACGTCGATTTCGGATTTGGTTGCGCTGGCGCCGCCAGGGCCGCTCGATGCTGCGCCTTATCCGATGCATTATGCGTTGGATTTGACGCTGGACCCCCGCGAGGCGCGGTTTGGCGGCACTGTCACGATCAAACTGAACGTGACCGAGCGCGGCAGCGGTGTCTATCTGCATGGCCGCGACTTAGACGTAACCGCCGTCCGCTCATCTGTGGAAGATGGCCGATCCTATGAGGGCACCTGGCAACCCATGCTGGAGTCTGGTGTTGCTTGGCTGGACTATGGACAGACGGTCGATCCCGGCGAGGTTGTGGTCGAGATTGATTATAGCGCCCCGTTCGATGCGAACCTGTCTGGCCTATTCAAAGTGACCGAGCAGGGCGATGCTTATGCGCTGGCGAAATCCGAGAGCATCCAGGCCCGCCGCTTCATGCCGGGCTTTGACCAGCCTGCCTTCAAAGCGCCGTTTGATATCACGCTGACGGTTCCCGAGACGGATTCTGCGATCAGCAACGCGCCGGAACGCGAGGTCGAAATCCTAGGCAACGGGCTGAAGCGGATCACGTTTGAAACGACGCGGCCTTTACCGACTTACCTTTTATCGCTGGCCGTGGGCAGTTTCGATGTCGTTGATGCGGGCGTCATTCCGCCGAACGCGGTTCGCGCAGAGCCTATTCCGCTGCGTGGGTTTGCGCGGCGTGGCAAAGGTCCAGAGCTGGCACTCGCGCTCGAAACCGCGCCGGAATTGGTGCGGATTTTCGAAGAAGCTCTGGAGCAGCCTTATCCTTATAAGAAGCTCGACATTGTCGCGGCCCCGCAATGGCCCTCCGGGGCGACAGAGCTCGCCGCAGCGATCACCTATCGCGAGAGCCGGATCCTCGCGAGTGAAGATATCGGTCCTGCCGCGCGGCGAAGCCTACTTGCCATTCATGCGCATGAAGTCGGCCATATGTGGTTCGGCAATCTCGTCACGCCGCCTTGGTGGGATGATCTTTGGTTGAAGGAAGGCTTTGCCAGCTGGGGCGAGGGCGCAAGCCTCTCGGAGCTTTATCCTGGTGAAGGTTATGAACTCGATGCGATTGTCGACGGCATCCGGGCCATGGACCTGGACAGTCTTGCCAGTGCGCGCGCCGTGCGCGAGCCGATCGCGCTGAATGCCAATGTCCGCAACGCTTATGATGCGATCACTTACAATAAGGGTCTGTCGGTGATTGGCATGGTCGACGCCTATTTCGGCGCGGACGTCTTCCGCCCCGCGCTCGGGCGCTACGTGGAGGCCTATGAGGATGGGGTCGCAGACAGTCCGGAATTCTTCGACATTATCGGACAAGAGACGGGAGAGCCGGATCTCACTCGCGCATTCCGAAGCTTTGTCGAGCAAAATGGCTTGCCGCTGATCACGGTTCAACGATCCGCTTCAAACGCTTATGAGATTGCACTATCGCGATACGCGCCCCTGGGAAGTGCCATCGAGAATGATCGATCTTGGGTCATCCCCTTTTGCTGGCGCGAAGGAACGTTTGAGGAGAATGCGCGTCAATGCATGTTGCTAAACGAAGCGTCGATGGACCTGCCTGAGGCTGCGAATTTGCAACCGGCGTCTGGGTCTCGTTGGCTCCTCCCGAACGCGGATGGCACGGGCTATTACCGCTTCTCTATGCCGTATGAGATGTGGCAGGATTTGGGGCGCAATTTCAGATCTCTCAATGCCGGGGAGAAGCTCGTCACGCTGGATAGTGTTGGCGCTGAATTCGCCGCCGGCCGGATCGATGCGCAAACGGTTTGGCGCTATATTGATGAAGCCGCCAAAGATGACGAACGCCGCGTCGTGCAAGCGGCCATCTATCAAGCCGAACGGTTTGAGCCTTTAGTCCGCGACGACCCCGAAGCGCGCGCCGCCTATCAATGGGCGATCGGCGACATATTCCGCTATCGCTATGAAACCCTCGCGGCGCAAGAGAGCGATGATCCTGAGACGGTGATCATGGCCTCCAGCCTGGAGCGATTTCTGATCAGCGTCGCCGAAGACGAGGCACTCCGCCAAGGGCTCGCAGATGCGGCTGCCGCCTATATTCGGCTGCCCGGCGTCCAGTCAGATCGCACGCTCAACACCGATGAATATTTGACGGCCATGGCGGTCGGGCTCCAGGCCTATGGCGCGCCGTTCTTGGATCAATTGCTGACCGTGCGCACCGCTTTTGATGACCCTGTTTTCGAGCAGGCGGCGGCTTATGCGATTGGCCAAAACCGCGATCCTGAAGCGACCCCGCGCATTCTTGATCTTGCGGTGTCCGGAGAACTCGGCAGCCGAGAAAGCCGCACCATCGTCAATGGACAGATGGCGCAGCCTGAGACGCAGGCGCAGACATGGGCTTGGGTGCAAGAGAACTTGCCCGCCTATTTGGAGGTGATCCCACGGCAGCGCAAACGCAGCAGCCCGTCGCTGGCGCGGCACATGTGTTCGCTAGAGGCGCGAGATGAGCTAGTGGCGCTATTTGAGCGGCACGGGAGCCTTGCAGAAGGGCATGAACGGGCATTGCGAGAAACGGTCGAGCGGATTGAGCTCTGCGCCGCACTCGAGGCTGAAACTGGCGCAGAGGTCCGGCGCTTCTTTCGATCGGAAAAGTGATTAAGCGACGAGAGGCGTGACGCGCTAGTTGGGCGCTGGCAGCCCTTGGCGGAATTGCTGGATCAATTCTTGCGCGTTCTCAGGCGTCAAATCCCCGTCTTCAGGTCGTAGGTCCTCGGCTTCAGGGACCATCAGAAACTGATTGCCCACCGCGAGCCCGGCCTGCGATTGGACGAGGCGATTGGAGCGGCCAAACTCGTCTGCGGTGCGGTCAGCGTCAAACGTGTCGGGATCGATGACCTCTGGCACGATGGCTTGAATTTCCTGCAAAGCCGTGTCGGCGTTCCGCCCACGGTTTTCCTGCTGTTTCATCCCACTCAAAAGAGATTTCTGACACTGAGCGAGGTCGACATTCTCGGGCAGGAGGCAGGGATCATCGCCTTCGACTTCGGTAATGTCATAGTCGCGATTAAGCTCATAAGACGAGATTTGCTCGATCTGGAGGAGCGAGTTTTCAAACTGCCGGTCTGACTCTGCAGCTTGCTCGATGCCGACCCCGTCGAACGTATCCTCCGTCGGCGGCGGCGATGCGCAGGCCGTGGCGCTGACACATAATACGCTGCCCAATGCAGTCAGTAGAAATGTCTTCATCATCAGCGCTCCGTCGGCGATAGCGTATTAGTTGGGTCCAGTTTGGGTGACGACGATAGTGCCACAGCCCGATGGAACCAAACAGCCCGTTTGTGTAATCGTGTATTCTAACCCAATGCCTGTTTGGGTCATTTCGGCCGAGAGCCCGGCCCCGTTTTGGAGGATATCGCCGCGATTGGCAGTGCCACTCTGGTTGAGAATGGCGGAGTTATCTTCTCCAAACTGATCAATACCGGCCCAATGACTGTCGCCGGACTGATTGATCACCGCGATATTGTTTCCAGTTGGATCCCCCATCAGAGCGGAGACGCCTTGGGTCACCGTGGCGGTATTGGCGCTGCCATTTTGAGTGATCGTGGCGATGTTTCCAAGGCCATTGGTGGCTTCGCTGATCTGTTCAAGCTCGACAAGGTTGCTATTGCCGAAGACGCGGGTCTGGAACCTGTTCTTCCATTCCTCGGCTCGTGTGGCGCGCTGTTTTGCGGTGATTTCATTATTGTTTCCGTGGGTCTCAACATCCGCGAGATTGCTTGAGCCGGACTGCTCGATCGCGACCATGTTGCCCGAACCGGATTGAAGGATATAGGCCGCATTCTCGTCTTCCTGCGCAGACGCCGCATACGGGGTCGTCAATGTTGCCAGCGTTAGGGCTGCAAGGGCTGTCAGACGGGCCATAGTCTCCTCCGAATTTCAAAAAAAGAAAGGCCTTGGCGCGAGCGAGCCCGCGCCAAGGACAATTTGCATCAGCCTATTGGTTGATGGCTGCGTAGTTGGCGCTGCCATATTGTACGACAACAGCCAGCTGGGCGTCGTTGTAGTACTGATCAACATAAGCTTCGTTGTCATAGCCGTCCTGGAGAACCAGAGCTGTGTTGTAATCAGATGACTGATTTACAGCAGCAGAGTTACCAGCGCCTTCTTGACCAACTTTAGCCAGGTTTCTGTAACCAGACTGATTGACATAAGCGTCGTTGAAGTAGCCTTCTTGGTCGATGACGCTCATGTTGCGATCACCAGACTGTACAACATCGGCCCAGTTTCCTTCGCCATCTTGAGACAGCATGGAGTTGTTCCGATAGCCAGTTTGCTTGACCCAAGCGCTGTTCTCATAGCCATAGCCTGTCTGAACGACAGTGCTGGTGTTACGAGCATCAGACTGGAACGTATTGGCTGAGTTGTTGGTACCATTCTGTTCGATGTTGGACGAATGGCCATAGCCTTTTTGGGTCGCAATCGCAGTGTTGTAACCACCATAATAGCCAGTTGAGTCTTGGCTAATCAGGATGTCATTGTTCGCACCGAACTGATTGGCTTCAGCATAGTTAGGACCATAGTTATAGTGGCTAGAGACCTGGTGAATTTCGACCAAGTTGGTCTCGTTATAGCCATAGCCATAATCGATGTGCTTTTGAGTGACGTCGGCAAAGTTCTTGCGTCCGTCTTGATCAACCACTGCGATATTGGTCGCATCGTAGAAGTAATAGCTACCTCCATCGATTTGGGTGATCCAAGCACCGTTGCGTGAGCCGTCCTGAGCGATTTGAGCAAGACCTTCGCTGGAATAAGTCTGATCAATTTCAGCTTTGTTCCGGCGAGCAGGGGCGTGCTCATCACCCTGGCGGATGCGGGCTTCTTGCACATCATAGTGATCCACGCCGGTGAACAGATGCTCAAAGTCGTGCTTATCAGCGATGTGCTTTTCTGGTTTGTCAGCTTTTGGATGCGGATTATCAAATTTCTTTTCTTTGATATCTGCAGCTGCGCCGAATGCCAGAGAAGCGGCAATAGCGGCGGATGCTAGTAGTTTCATTTTCACAGTTTTTCTCCTGAGTTGTGCGTACTTAAAAAAAGTACTACTTCTTCAGGCTCAGCGAATTCGCTGAACCCCCGAGGAGAAACACGGACCGAGCTTCCAAATTCGCGCCGGGTTTCTCCTCACCCTGATCGAACACCGCCGAGCCAGGAACTAATTTGAGGCACCATCTAAGATTGATCGTGCTGGATGCGTTTGCGCACCCCGTCTTAAATCATTGACCCCCCGTCGTTGTTGCCATCAAATTCGGGTTTACCGAGCCCAAGATCGCGCCTGTCGCGCCCTTGAGCTGATCGAGCACGACGCGCGTGCCCAAATCTGTTGTTGTGTTCGCTGAAGCGGTTTTCTGTGGACGCACTAGCGTTTCTTCTGCGATCGCAGCGATTTCGACGGGCGCGACTGACTCTTCCTCATTGGAATCGATCAATTGCGGACCGGCCGTGACGCTGGCGTTTGAAAGCGTGATGTTTTCGCTTTCTTCCGATGCTTCAGAAATACCAGCCACTCTTAAGGCTCTGGCGATGGCTCTTTGTCGTGCCAGGTCGCTCTGATTTACGATTGGGCGAACCTCAGCCACCTTGATGGGGTCGGGTTTGGCTGTCTCTTCCTGAGCCTCTGGGCCACCAGCAAGCTCGGCGACTTTCTGTGTCTCAACCGGGGCAGCTTTGACCTCTACTTTCGGAGGTTCTACTGGCTGAGGCGCGGAAACTTTTGCGACTTTTACCGGCTCCACGGGCGCGGGCTTCGCCGGCGCTGCGACCTGAGGCTGTTGTGGCAGTGGCGCGCGGGTGGTGGTCGCTGCCAGCTTTGCCGGAGCGGCGGTCACGGGCGCAGGCGCCGGAGCCGGGGTTGGCATCGGAGCCGGAGCGGCGCGCTGGCTCTGAACGATAACTGGCTGACGTGGGCGCTGTGGTTGCGGCGGGACGTAAGCCGTGCGTCGTCGCTCCATATAGCGGCGATGAGCTTCATAGAAGATTTCGGGCAGATCGCCATCCTTGTCGTCAAGCGACACTGGCGCATAGTTTTCGCGATAATGGTCGATGGCGGCGACGCCAGCTTCTGGGTTTTCGAAACCCCACAGACCAATCTCAGCACCTTCCACGATGAGGC
This sequence comes from Pseudomonadota bacterium, assembly GCA_038529885.1. GTDB lineage: Bacteria > Pseudomonadota > Alphaproteobacteria > Caulobacterales > Hyphomonadaceae > Henriciella. The sequence goes on along the minus strand of JBCBDI010000041.1, from coordinate 2,903 downwards.
CATACACAGCCTTCTCTAAAGCCTGACGGACGGCCAAGTGGCGCGGCTGGTTCATCGTTAAACCGGCTTCAGCTTCGAGCAGCTTCTGGAAAGAGACAAACCGGAACACGTCTCCTTGCAAAGCGACTGACGCTACGCGCTGCTCGGAATTAATCGAGAGCAGGACTTCGCCCGTTTTGACGCTGACAGCGCGCAAGTAAACCGAAACTGAGTCTTCGCGATACTGGGTTGAACCGCCAACGCCGAGATAGCGCGCACCTGCGCCGCCGGTCCGCGTATTGGTATCGTATCCGGTGATCGCACCTTCAATCAGGATGCCGGCAAATTTCAATGCAGGTAGGGCCTGCTGGTTAACAGACGTCTCGCCAAGGTAGCGTTGCCGCATTTCTTGGATGATCTGCCGCTCTTTGATCAGGTTGTTGAGGTTTTCGCGTTCAATCACGCTGAACCAACGGCGATTACCTGCATCGTGCAGAGCTTTGATCAGCAAAGGCGTGGGCGCCTGCGTGAGCGCGCGAGATAGGGTTTGGCCGCCTTCGCTCGGCTTAAATGCTCCGGTTTCGTCCGCGATACCATATACCGCCACTGAAACACTCGCCTGGGGCGCCGGGATCCATCGCAGCGCGTGACCCGTGACCGTTTCGGGATTGATGGTCGCGTCGCTCATTTCCATGGTCGGTTGAATGCCGGGTGTGGCACACGCCGTGGCGAGCATCAGCGAACACGCACTGAAAATGCACTTTAAGGAAGTCTTCAATTTAATGTCCCCCCGAAGCCTAAAAGGTAGTCGGATGATTGTTATTTTACCCGGTTGTGAAGACAGGCAGCACGATCTCTGTCGTCGTGCCGGTCCCCACATCCAATACCGTTATTGTTATTGTATCGAGCCCGCGTTGGAATTCGATGACCTGATCATCGAAGGCGATAACCCCAGACTCTTGTGGGTTTTCGCCGAAAATTGCTTCAGTTACCTGATTGGCAAGACCAGAGAGGAGGCGGCTTTCAAGCTGGCGAATGAAAAGCTCAGCTTGCGTTTCCTCTTCGATCTCTTCTTGGGGCGCCTCAAAGTCGTTTTGCGCGTTCGCCAAACCCAAAAGATGGGATGAGTTAAACGGGTTCCCTCCGAAAGACGGATTGGTGGGTTCGTAGACAAGTTCTTGTGCTGTCGCGCCACACGCTAGAAAGAGCGCACCTGCAGCTAATGTCCCCAATTTCATTTGTATCAATTATCCCCCTGATCAAATGTACTGATGAAAGAGGGGACAAAGAAATTGTCGCTGTCAAACGAAATCGTTTCGAATTATTAATAATTCACCTGAGGGGAGAATAAATATCGTCTGACAGCGCTATTTTCTCTTATTTGGTGAATCGATTCACGCCAAGAAAGGCGACACAAACGGGTGGTTTGCAGCCGTTAACTTAGCCTTGCCGCGTCGAATTCTTGAAGATACGAAACTGCGCCCAACGATTACATCAATCGGGATTTTCTTCGCTATTTTGGTCGCGGTTCGAGTTCCCGAAGAGAGCGCCGAGGGCGCGATCGCGTAATTCATCCTCGAGGTCACGAGACTCGGTCGGTTCGGACGCCCCGTCTCCTGCAGGCGATGCACCGACAATTTCGCCAATCAGACCGCCTGCGTCACCGCCAATGCGGTTGGCGAGTTCATTCGCGGCCCGATTGCGCAGGCGCGATGTCAGCTCGGCCTGAACAGCAGATGAGTCGAGACCAAAGCGGACGTTTGACCAGCTGCCATAAACGCGGACGGGAACAGGGATGTCTGCAACCCCGAAGGTCGCACCAGCGCCCGCCGCATTCACATCCACGCGTGGCGTTAGGCGAATATCGAGCGTCCGCGCGCCGAGATCAATTTGCCCGGACCCGAGCACGCCAACGGCGGGATTGTCGATCTTCAAGTCCGTTAGTGTTGCAACACCATTGGCGATATCAAGACTGCCGAGGAATTGAGAAAAGTCTGTGGTGGCTTCTGGCGAGATGGCTTCGCGGAAGCTCGCAATCGACAGGCTGCCGCTGCTGAGAAGCTCCTGTAAGTTCGATCCCTTCTGGACCAATTTAGCCAGATTCAATCCGCGCAAGACGCCGTCGGCCAAATCCGTTTCGAACTTCCCGTCCAATCCATTGACCAGGGCTTTGATCGAATTGCCTTGCGAGGTCAGGTCGATGTGTACATCACCGAGACCCGTGAGGTTCGTGAACCCCGTCAATGAGGACAGCATGTCTTGCGCGACAATGCTGTCGGCCACGGCTTCTATCTGCATGGTCGGCGTTGAGCGCGAGGCATCGAGCACCAGATCACCCGACCAATTGCCCTGAAACACCTTGAAGCCAGGCTTGTCATCATCTTGGCGGAACGCGGCTGACAGCCGTCCGTCATCCAGCCGGGTTGCGAGTTTGGCATCTGTGAGCGTGATTTGATCCATCACGACTTCACTCGCAGCAATCGTGACGGTCGCGTCGACAGCGCGCAAGCTTGCAAGGTCCAAGGGTGTGTCGTCCCAATCCTCATTGAGGCTGGGGTCGGAGTCTTGCTGCTGAGAGCCGGACCCAAGAAAGGGCGTGAGGTCCAAGCGGTTCATTGTAAGATCGGCAATGAAGCGCGGCTTCGCACGGCCGAAATCCGCGCCAACGCTGCCGGTGGCGGTCGTATCGTCAAGCGTTAGCTCTGCTGCATTTAGATTAGGCGCGAGCATCGTCCCTTCAGTGCGGCCCTCAATCGCATCGCTATTAAGGGAATCGCCCTCTGGAAGCGTTGTGCCGAGCGCTTGCAAGACGGCGCGTGGATTATCACTCTTAAGGTCGAGCATGCCGTCCAAACTCTGATTGCCGCCCATCGAGAAGCCGCCAGTATAGTCGGTCGAAAGGTCGGGGCTGCGCTGCTTCAATG
>JBCBDI010000040.1:0-14806 GCA_038529885.1 Pseudomonadota bacterium | reverse complement strand
CCGCGCTTGGGGGCCGGGTGGACGATTACGGTCCGAGATGCTGGGGCGTTCGAATGGCGGCTCGGCGACGATGTTGTCGCGCTTGTTGGCGATGATGAGCAGGCGCTTTATTCGCTGAGCGTTGATAATGTCCTGCAAGAAACGCTGGATGCTCAGCGCGCCGCATTGGCGGAAGCTCGCGCAGGGTCTGATCGCGCCCGCTAAGAAAAAAGCCGGCCTCCGAGAGACCGGCTCTTCCTACAGAATAATTAGATCGATCAGTCGTCTGGGCTGTTCAGCTCTTTCTGGAGAAGGAGCTGTTCGCCAACATTGGCGTAATGGCCTTGCTGGTCACCCGTCGCCAGGGTCGGGCGGCAGTTTGGCGAGCAATCATAAGTGAAGTTCGCGCCGGCGCGCTTCACGCTGACCCAGGTAGCTGTGTTAGCGGTGACCACGACATCGGCATTGACCAGCGTATTGCCGGCTTTGTCGAAGATCATCAGGTTAGTCGTGCCAAAGGATTTGCCGGTGACAAAGAGAAGCGTGTCGTCATGGACCGCAACGTCGGCAATGTTCGGATTACCGATAATGACGCTATCGGCATTGGTTTGAAGTTTGATGGCTTTGGCCTTGCCAGTCTCTACAGTGACTTGAGCGGCTTGCGCTGCCAGCGAGAGAAGGGCGGCAGAAATGCCAGCGATCGCGATCTTTGAGAGAGATGTCATCTGAAACTCCAAACTTTCATCGCTCCTTGTGCCTGAAAGAGGTTATTTGAATCCTAAAGTCACCTGTCAGAGCAACGGTTTCAAAAGCCTATAGTAGAAAAGTGACCCAAACTAGGAATCATATCCTATTTTTTAACGATATGCTCAGACTTCACAGCTAAGACCAGCGCGTCCGGGGCGATCTGGACAGTATGGGGACGACAACAAATGCATGGTGGAGTCTTCAATGCAGAATTTTTTCGAGAACGAGTCGGGTGCGACCGCCGTTGAGTATGGTCTCATCGCGGCCCTGATCGCGGTTGTTATCATCGGGTCTGTCACGGCGCTTGGTGAAAATACGTCCAGCACGTTCAACAAAATCGCCGGTGAAATAGACACAACCGGCGGTGGCGGTGGCGGTCCTACCCCATAAAGACCTCAGCGCGCTCTGAGTTTTGGCTCAGAGCGCGCTTTATAATAGGCGCGGGCCAGATTGCGGATGACGCGCCGAGGATCTGCCAATAGACGATATCCGCATCATTGCGTATCAAGCAAACCCCAGGGATAGGTTTGTCGACTACATCAATTCTCGCATGCAGGATGCGCGAGATTATTCAGGGCCGTATGGCAGCCTAAACCGCTAACTCCAGAGCTTCTGAACGGGTTAACAAAGCCTTGTTTAATCTTCAGATTCTTTTTGTATTGGTTTACGGGATTTTCAGCGTGACGCGGTAGAACCGTGACTGTTCCGGGGACAACCCAAAGATAACTTCGGGACGTCGACAACCTGCATAGTGGGAGTTTCCAATGCGTAAGTTTTTTGAGAATGAATCTGGTGCAACCGCCATCGAGTATGGCCTCATTGCTGCTCTGATCGCTGTTGCGATCATCGGTGCTGTGTCTGCTCTTGGTAAGAACACCTCCAAGACTTTTGACACAGTCGCATCACAAATGGGTTAAGTTTAGACGCTAAGTCTATCAAAACTCTTTGAGGAGAAGCCGTTGAGTTCGCTCAGCGGCTTCTTTTCGTTTGGGCGTCAAGCACTCCTTAAATCCTTTGCGTTAGCCAAGACCCTTCGTAGAGAATATGTGGAGTCGATCAGATGATCTTAGCCTTGTTTGCGTCTAGCTTTTTTGCACTTTGTATTTACGCCGCTCTGATCGACATTGAGACACTGACCATTCCAAACTGGTTGAATGGCTGGCTCGCTTTCTTGTTTGTTCCGACGGCGATCATCGCTGCCCCAGGCTGGGATGTCGCCGGAATGCACCTCCTCGTCGGCGCGATTGCATTTGCCGCCTCGGTCGGCTTGTTCTTCCTCGGCGTTTATGGCGGCGGAGACGCGAAGTTCATTCCAGCCGTTGTGCTCTGGGTGGGGCCAGCAGGGGTCGCCCCGTTTTTGGTGGCGACCGCACTCGCAGGCGGTGTGCTCACGATTTTGGTAGTTATGATGCGCGGTCTCGTCCCGCGTGGTGTAACGCCCGGTTTTGGTGAGGCGACGTTCGCCGATCGCAAAGGCGTGCCCTATGGAGTCGCGATTGCTGCCGGCGGATTTTTCGCTGCTCCAGCCTCCCCACTCCTTTCGGATTTCTTAAGCCAAATCGCCCTCCTCAGTTAACGATGCTTTAGCACGAGCGTGAAATATTGCGCTGGATTAACCCTCCAGGTCCGCTGGAGAAACTAGGGACAAAAGGTACTCACAATGTCACCGATGCGGCTTATCATTTTGGCAGTTGCGCTCGTCGCGGCCGGCCTCGCAGCTTTCCTTGTACGCAACCTCGCCAATCAGCAGCCCACTGTTGTTGAAGGCCCGTCCCAAACGGTCGAACGCATCGTCGAGATCGAAGTCTCGCAGCAACAAGTGCTCGTCGCAAAAACCGATCTCCGGATCGGGACATTGCTGACGCCTGAGCACTTTCGTTGGGCGAACTGGCCAGAGTCGACCATCAACCCGGCTTATTTCACCCAAGAGTTCGCGCCAGATTCCATGGAGACCCTGACCGGCAGTGTCGTGAAGTCTGCCATGTGGGCCGACGAACCAATCATGCCGCAAAAGATCGTGCAGAAGGGCGAGACCGGTTTCATGGCGGCCTTGCTGCCAGCAGGCAAGCGCGCGGTGACGGTTGAGATTTCTCCAGAGTCGGCATCTGCGGGCTTTATTCTACCGGATGACCGCGTCGACATCATTTTGACCGAAGAGGTTGAGCCAGTTGGCGGAGAAGACAATGACGGACCGCCGCTCATGGTCACGACAACCATTCTTGAGAATGGCCGCGTCCTCGCGATCGACCAGACCTTCGGCGACGTCGACGGTATTCCTACACTCACCGGTTCAACAGCGACCATGGAGCTGACGCAAAATCAGGCGGAGCTGCTGGCTCGGGCTGCGCGCGTTGGCACGCTGTCTCTGACCCTGCGAAGCGCCGCGGATGCGGGCTTCAATGAAGGGCAAGCGCTGGCGGATATTGAATCACTCGATCAAGTCAATTCGGGACACCGCAAGGTTATGATTTATCGCAGTAACAAAGTTGAGGCGGGGGGAAGCTAATGCAGCGGTTATCGCCATTGCTCAAAAGCGCCACAGCAGGCTTGGTCATCGGGTTCGCCCCGCTGACCGCGTTCGCGCAAACATCGGGAGAGGTAAACCCGATCGGTGTCAGTTCATTAGAAGCTGGCGAAACGGGGGTCACTCGTACGGTGAAACTCGGTACGAACAAGTCCTTCGTCATTGATCTTGAGCGTCCTGCGACGGATGTGATCATTACCAATCCGGCGATTGCTGACGCGACCGTGCAAACGGCAAAACGGATTATCTTCCGCGGTGTTCAAGTTGGCCAAACCAATGCGTTTGTCTTCGGTCCGGACGGACGTCCGCTGATCAATCTTGAAATCACGGTCGACCAGGACACCGCGATTATTGATCAGATGATCGCCCGCTACGTTCCGGATGCGCGTGTAAAAGTGGATAGCGCCAATGGCAGCCTCGTCGTGTCAGGCGAAGTGGATAGCTTGGTCCAATCCGATCAAGTCTTGCGCCTGGTTTCGACTTTTTCTCCGACCGGGAATGTGGACGGCATCGTCAATATGATGAGCGTCCGCGCTAAAGACCAAGTGATGCTGGAAGTACGCATCGTTGAGATGCAGCGCTCTGTCGTCAAACAGCTCGGGATCAACCTCTCTGGTTCAACCAGTTTTGGTGAGCTCGCGAGCACTGTACTCGGGCAGGCTTTTGACGCTGCCGGCGACCCGCTTTTCTTCGATCCAGAAACCTTTGGGATCAACACGCTCGGTCAAGGTGATGCGTTGCAAACGCTGCAGCCTGCCACGCCATTCTCCAATCAGTTTTCGGTCGCGAGCTCGAACACGTTTAACATTCAAGGCGGATCGCTCGGCGGCTTGGCAACCAATGTCGGCTACACGAACTTTGTCGGCGACGTTCCACAGTCTTCAGTGGGAGCAGCCTTTAATGCTCTAGAGCGCGTCGGTATCGTCCGCACCCTGGCAGAGCCGAACATCACGGCGGTTTCAGGCGAGAGCGCAAAGTTCCTGGCTGGCGGTGAGTTCCCGGTCCCGGTAAGCCAAGATGACCAGGGCAATATCGGTATCGAATTTAAGCCGTTCGGTGTGGGCCTCGCCTTCACACCGGTCGTGCTGTCAGAGGGCCGGATCTCGTTGAAAGTCTCGACTGAGATTTCTGAGCTCTCAAATCAGGGCGCATTCCAAGGCCAGTCGGTCGCGGGTGTGACCAATACCGGGCAGGTCGTTACAACTCAGTCGCTCTCTATTCCGTCTTTGACCGTGCGCCGCGCTGAAAGTGTGGTTGAGCTTCCTTCTGGGGGCTCGATGATGCTCGCAGGTCTGATTCAGACCCGCTCGCGCCAAACGCTCGACCAGTTGCCTGGGATCAAGAAGCTGCCCGTGCTCGGCGCTTTGTTCCAATCTCGCGACTTCTTGAACGAAGAAACCGAAATGGTCGTCATCATCACGCCTTATCTCGTCGATCCGGCGAAGAAGGATGAACTGAAGACGCCAGCGGACGGCTTCGTCAACGCGTCAGATCCGAAGACCATCTTCTTTGGCAAGCTGAACGCACAGTATGCCGAGGCCGGCAAAGGCCTCTCCAAAGACAATTACTCCGCGCCTGTCGGATTTATTGAGGAATAGGTGAGCCAATGTTGAAGCAGAAACATCTCTTGATTGGCGCCGCGATGGGCGGACTTGCGTTTCTTTCGGCGTGTCAGTCCGGTCCACCAAGCAATGTCCCAACTGAGTATTTCACTGGGACTACGCTCGACCGCAATGCGATTGGCGTAAAAGAGCATACCGAATATCTCGAAGTTCAAATGGATCCGCGCGACACCCAATTGCGCGTCCCAGAAGTGATGAAAGTCCAAGGCTTTCTCGATACCTATACCGATATTGGTCACGGGCCGCTGGTGATTTCCATGCCGCGGGACGGCGATAATCCGCAGCTTGCGGTCGGTGCGGTTTCAGAGATCCGCGACCTCGCTTGGGAAGCTGGTGTCGGTTACGAAGAAATGCTTGGCGCTGCTTATGATGCCAATGGCCGAAGCGCGACGCCAATCGTGATGGCGTTCAAGACCTATAAAGCGATCGCTCCAGATTGCCCAACCATGGGCGAGCTGGACGTCACCAATGCGATCTCGAACAGCGATTTGCCATCTCTTGGCTGCGCCATTCGCACCAATATGGCCGCGATGATTGCCGAACCTGCTGACCTGCTTGGCAAGCGTGAGTTCGATGAAGGCGATCTGATGCGCAAAAATGTTCAACTGAATTTGTGGCGCCAGGGCTCTGGCACCGCCGCACAACGGTCGCCAGCAGAGTCTGCTGTCGTCTCTAATGCGGTCAATTAAGGTTTTGTGATTTAGGACCGGGAGTGAAGTAGAATGTCGGACGATAACGCCCTCTTCGAAGATGAATTCGAGATGGAATTCGAAGACGATTTTGACTCTGCCTTGGCTTCGGTCATTGAAGAGAGCGCGGAGCCTGAGCCCGTCGATCTCGACGCTCCGATGAAGGAGCTGGAAGAGTTTGATCCAGACTTTGATGCCGGTCTCGCGCAAGACAATATGGATGACGAGACGCTGCCTGAGGCGGCGCCGATCACCTATGCCGATCAAGAAGAAGGCGGATACCGCGCCATTCCAGCCATCTCGGCGATTGCGTTCTGTGAGACGGGTCGTACGGCGCAGCTTATGGAAGCGGTGGCAAATGATCGCCGCATGTCGCAAGCCACAGTCTCGACCATGGATGGCGGACTTGAAGCCGCGATTGAATATCTCGCGTCAAACACGACGCCAAACCTGCTTATCCTTGAATCGTCTGCGCCCAACGCGACGATGATTGCGCAAATTGATGAGCTGGCCTCGCACTGTGATGAAGATGTGCAGGTCATGGTCATCGGCAGCACGAACGATATTGGCCTTTACCGCCAGTTGATGACGCGCGGTGTCAGCGAATATCTCGTCCCACCGGTTGCACCCGTTCAAATTGTTCGCTCAATCAGCCAGCTCTTTGCAGACCCGGATGCGCCATTTGTCGGTAAGTCCATCTCTGTGATTGGCGCCAAAGGCGGCGTCGGATCGTCGACGATTTCGCACAACTTGGCTTGGGCGCTGTCTGAAAGCACGCTCGTCAATACCGCATTGATCGATCTTGATCTGTCATTCGGAACTACGGCGCTCGATTTCAATCATGAGAACCAGCAAACGGTCGCTGACGCGCTTCTCGCGCCTGAGCGGGTGGATGATGCGGTTGTCTCGAAACTGCTCTCTAAGGTCACTGACAGGCTGTCTCTGTTCACCGCACCTGCGACGGTGTCTCAGATCATGGACATCCCATCGGACTCTTACAGCACGATCGTCGACACAGTGCGCCGCGTGATGCCATTCGTCGTCCTCGACCTGCCACACGTTTGGAATGAGTGGACGTATAAAACGCTGCTTGGCTCAGACGAAGTGATTTTGATCTGTCAGCCAGATCTCGCGTCGCTGCGCAACGGTAAGAACATTATCGACGAGCTCAAAGCTCAGCGCCCTAACGACGCGCCGCCAAAACTCATCTTGAACATGATGGGCGTGCCGAAGCGTCCTGAAATTCCGGCCAAAGACTTTGCGGCTGCGATTGATGTCGAGCCGTCTGTGGTTCTGCCATTTGATCCGCAATTGTTCGGCACAGCTTCGAACAATGGTCAGATGATCTCAGAGACGAATGCGCATGCTGATGCGTCGGTTGCAATCGATCAGTTGGCGAGCCTGCTCACAGGCCGCGAGGTTCAGATTCAACAGAAATCGCTCCTGAATAAATTGCTGGGAAAATAAGGTCTTAGAAGAGGGCTAAGTATGGCTTTTGGCAAACGAACTGGCGTACCTGCAGCGGCGAAACCGGCCGCTAAGCCCGCTATGCCGGCTGCTCCCAAGCCTCCGGTCGCTAAACCCGCACCGCCAAAAGCGGAGAAGCCGGCTGAAAAGGCCGCGCCGGTAGAGGCAAAGGAAAAGCCGAAGCCAGCTGCGATCAAGCCACCCGCGCCCGCCCCGGCTGAAGAGAAGATCACCAAAGTAAATGATCGCTCTGAAGAATATTACGCCACCAAGACGACGATCTTTAATGCGCTGATCGATACGATCGATCTCGGCCAGTTGGCGCAGCTCGATCAGGAAAGCGCCCGCGAAGAGATCCGCGACATTGTCGTGGAAATCATCGCCATCAAAAACGTCGTCATGTCGATTTCAGAGCAAGAGCACTTGCTCGATGATATCTGTAATGACGTGCTCGGCTACGGGCCGCTCGAGCCGCTGCTCGCGCGCGATGACATTGCTGACATCATGGTGAACGGCGCGGACACTTGCTATATCGAAGTCGACGGCAAGATCGAGCGCACCAATATTCGCTTCCGCGACAATGCGCAGCTGATGAATATCTGTCAGCGCATCGTGAGCCAGGTGGGCCGCCGCGTCGATGATGCGAGCCCGATCTGTGACGCGCGTCTCCTCGATGGTTCTCGTGTCAACGTGATTGCGCCGCCGCTCTCGATTGACGGCCCTGCGCTGACCATTCGTAAGTTTAAAAAGGACAAGCTCAAGCTGTCCGACTTGGTGAACTTTAAATCGATTTCTGAAGCCGGCGCTGAGATCCTGCGCATTATCGGCCACTCGCGCTGTAATGTCTTGATCTCTGGCGGTACGGGTTCCGGTAAAACGACGCTGCTCAACTGTTTGACCGGCTTCATTGAGCCAAGCGAGCGCGTCATTACCTGCGAAGACTCTGCGGAACTTCAGCTTCAGCAGCCCCACGTTGTGCGCCTCGAAACGCGTCCGCCGAATATTGAAGGCTCGGGCGAAATCTCGATGCGCGATCTGGTCAAGAACTGTCTGCGTATGCGTCCGGAACGCATCATTGTGGGTGAGGTTCGTGGGCCTGAGGCGTTTGACTTGCTGCAGGCGATGAACACAGGCCATGACGGCTCAATGGGAACGCTGCACGCCAACAGCCCGCGTGAGGCTTTGTCTCGTGTGGAATCGATGATCACCATGGGCGGCTTTAGCCTGCCGGCAAAAACCATTCGCGAAATGATTGTCGGCTCGGTTGACGTCGTGGTGCAGGCCTCGCGTCTGCGCGATGGCTCGCGTCGCATCATGTGTGTGACCGAGGTTATGGGCCTGGAAGGCGATACGATCGTGCTTCAGGATATCCTCAAATACGAGATCGATGGCGAAGACGATGATGGCAAGATTATCGGCAGCCACCGTGGCACCGGCATTGGCCGTCCGAAATTCTGGGAACGCGCCCAGTATTACAATCTCGAGCGAGACCTCGCCACAGCTCTAGATGATTTGGTCTAAGCCATGGATCTGAGTGGTGATCTTCTCTTCTACCTGATTGGCGGACTCGCCTTTTTGTGTATCGCAGGCGTTGGCCTTGCCTTTACCGGCAATGACGGCACTGAAAAAGCTTCGAAGCGCGCCCGGCAACTCGCCTCGGGCGAAACGACAGGGCGGACCGATCGGAACGACCCGAATGCGGCGCGTAAAAAGCAAACGCAGCAAATGCTCAAAAAGCTGCGTGAGCAAGATGAGAAACGCCGTAAGTCTCTGACTGCAAACGATATTCAATCCAAAATCGATCAAGCTGGTTTGGAAATGCCAGCGCAGCTGTTTTGGGTCATCTCGATCATTCTTGGCGCCATGGCGGCGCTCGGTACTTGGTATTCCGGCGCTGATGGCCCGCCAATGATCCTCGGCTTTGAGTTTAAATCACGTCCGCTGACCATTATCGCAGCGACGCTGGCGGGCGGCCTTGGCTTGCCGCGTTTCGTTTTGAACTTCCTGACCAAGTCGCGAAACAAAAAGCTGATGGCCCAGTTTGCCGACGGCATCGATATTATCGTCCGTGGTGTAAAGTCTGGTCTGCCTTTGAATGAATGTCTGCGCATCATTGCCAAAGAAAGCGCTGCGCCCCTTGGGCCTGAGTTTAAATTGCTCACCGATAACCTCCAGATGGGCATGACGACTGAGCGCGCGCTGCAGCAATTCTATAAGCGTGTGCCGCTTCCGGAAGTGAACTTCTTTGTCATCGTGCTGTCGATCCAGGCCAAGGCTGGCGGTAACTTGTCTGAAGCGCTCGGCAATCTTTCTGCCGTTATTCGCTCGCGCAAGATGATGCGTGAGAAGATTAAAGCGCTATCAGCCGAAGCCAAAGCATCGGCAGGTATTATTGGCGTTCTGCCTTTTGCGGTGGGCTTCATGGTCTATCTAACGACGCCGTCTTACATCATGGAATTGTTCACCAGTTCCGGCGGTCACACCGTCCTATTCGTCGGCTTCTGCCTCTATACGATCGGCATCACTGTGATGCGTAAGATGATCAGTTTCGATATCTAGGGGGCGAAGATGGGTGAGTTTGCAGCATCTTTAAGTGATCCAGCCTCCCTGCTGTCTATGGCCGTTGCGGTGGCCATGTTCATGACAGTGGTTGGCGTCATGCTGCCCTCTTTGAAAGGCGACAAGCTTGAGACGCGACTCAAGCAAGTCACCACGCAGCGCGAAAAACTGCGCCGCGCCAGCCGCGCCGAGCTCGAGCAAAAAGGGATTAAGCGAGAGTCCAAAGGCACGATCAACGACATTACCAAAAAGCTCGACCTCCAGACCATGCTGGAGGATCCGAACATTGAAGCCAAGCTGGAACAAGCTGGCCTGCGCGGCCCACGTCCGCTGACAATCTTCTATTTCTGCCGCTTCTTGCTGCCCTTTGTCGGGGCGCTGAGCGCGTTCATCTATATCTTCTTGATCAATGATTTTGGTCTGCAGCCGACAATGAAATATGGCTCGATCATCTTTGGCGCGGCCATCGGTTTCTATGCGCCTAACCTTTATGTCGGCAATATCGCGGCCAAGCGCCAGCAGTCGATTATGCTCGCGTTTCCGGATGCGCTGGACATGATGCTGATCTGCGTCGAATCCGGCATGTCGATCGAAATGGCTTTTGCCAAAGTTGGTGCTGAAATCGGTACTGCATCGGCTGAGCTTGCTGAAGAATTGCAGCTGACCACAGCTGAGCTTTCTTATCTCCAAGAGCGCCGTATGGCCTATGAAAACCTCGCCCGTCGGACGGGTCATGAAGGCGTGAAAGCCGTGACCATGGCCCTGATCCAGGCTGAGCGTTACGGTACACCTTTGGGTGACGCCCTGCGCGTGATGTCTAAAGAGAACCGCGAAATGCGGATGTCTGCCGCTGAGAAGAAAGCTGCAGCGCTTCCGGCTCAGCTTACAGTTCCAATGATCCTGTTCTTCCTGCCGGTTCTGTTCCTTGTGGTGCTCGGACCTGCGGTCATCAAGGTTATGCGCCAGCAAGCCGAGAACGGTTAAGCCGAGACGTCTCGCACCACATCAATGAATAGAACTTAGAGAAAAAGAGCGGTCTTAACCGCCCTGTGAGCCACGTAGTTTTGGTCGAAGGCCAACAGGATTACCCGCTGGAGCGGCGCCCTGAAGGTCGCTTTCTAGAGGATCTGCCATCGCTTCAGACGCAACAATCGCTTCACGAAGTTCTGGCATGGCCTCTTGCGGGCCCGGTGTCCGTTGAACCTCAGAGATGACCTCATCCAGCGGGTTCAAAGCGCCATAGTCTCGCGTCGGAAGCATCATATCGCGCAAAGCGCGCTGGTTCTCTTCAACCGAGCGCGCAGGAGCGGACGGGTCGACATTGACCATTTCATCGAACTTACCTTGGAGGCCGAGCACGAGCGCGAGGTTCTGACGAACCCGCACATCGGCGCCGGGCTGAGCATTGGCTTTTTGCAGAACCAGCTCAGCTTGTTGAAGTTGACCGGTCAAAGCCAGGGATAGGCCATAATTAGACAGGGTTGATACCCGGTCAGGCTCACGCTCCAGCGCGATCTGATACGCCTCTTGCGCCTGATCATGGCTCTCCAAACGGTCAAAGGCGAGCCCGAGCGCAGCCAAAGGCGCGGCGTCGGTCTCGGGTGACAAGTCGGCGCTGCGCAAGAAAGACTGCGCCGCTTCAGTCGGCTTGTTTGCCGATAGGAAGGAGCGTCCAAGCTCGAGATAAATCTCATAACTGTTCGGATGGATTGGAAGCGATGTGGTCGCAATCTCAACAACCCGGTCATGGCTGCCAATCCGGCGCAGCGCGCGCATGAAAGAGACGGTGGTCTCAAGGTCACCAGCATTCTTTTGATATTCGTTCGCCCAGAAATTTGCCCGCGTAATGGGGTCAGAGCGTTCAGCCTGCGCAATCTCTTCAGGTGTTGCGGGTTGTAGCGCATTTTGCGCTGCATCCTGATAGGCCTGCTCTTCTGCCGTCAGGGTTTCTCCGGCGTCTGTTGTCGCGCAGCCAGCCATAGCCAGCAAAGCAAGGCCGGGAAGGGCGCGTTTAACAGTATTGGCTCTGGACATTTTACGGGCTCCAAGGCTGTAAGAAGTCCAGACATGCCAGCAACCTGGTCAAGATCAGGTTAACAAAACTGGTCACGAAATTAACTTGTAGGGATATTCTGATGCCTAAACATCCTGCTCTGGTCGAAAAAGCCGATGCACCTGCGCAACTTCACCTATTTTCCTCAGAGGCTTGGAGCGCAGAAGCGGGCGAAAACAGCCTGCCAGCCCCGCTTGCCGCCTTGGCCAAAGCAAATGGATTTGAAGGCGGGCTCGGACAGTTTGTGATCCGATCAAACGAGATGGGCGAGATTGTCGACCTGGTCGGCGGGGTCGGGCCTGGCACGGACGCGCTGGCGGTTGCGGCCTTGTCCTCAAAGCTCCCCGAGGCCGATTATGCTATCGCTCGGGACAATGACTATCCGATCGAACAGATCGCCGCCGGATGGACGGACGGCACCTACCGCTTTGACCGGTATTTGACCAAGAAAGCGACGCCGCCACGGCTCGTCATTGGCGGCGGAAAAGCAGGGGAAGCAATGGTGCGGCTCGCGGTGGCGATTGATCGGTTACGCGACATGGTCAACACGCCCGCCGAAGATATGGGGCCTGCAGACATTCAAGGTGTGATCAGCGATTTGGCTGAGCGCTATGGCTGCTCACTGCAGACGATTACGGGCGACGCATTGCTCAAAGAAAACTATCCCATGGTCCACGCGGTCGGGCGCGCAGGCCCTCAGGAGCCGCGCATCATGGAGCTCACATGGGGCAAAGAAAGCGACCCTGAGCTGGCAATTGTTGGCAAAGGCGTGGCCTTTGATACAGGCGGGCTCAATCTGAAGACTGGCAACTATATGCGCCTGATGAAGAAAGACATGGGCGGCGCGGCACATGCGATTGCGTTGGCTGAGCTGGTCATTGGGGCTGGGCTGCCTGTTCACGTGAAGCTCTATGTGCCCGCGGTTGAGAATTCGATTTCAGGCACGGCGTTTCGTCCAGGCGATGTCTTGTCGAGCCGCAAGGGCCTCAGCGTCGAAATCGACAATACTGATGCGGAAGGCCGTTTGATCCTCGGAGACGCTCTCACGCGGGCGTGTGAAGAAGAGCCAGACCTCTTGATCGACTTTGCGACCTTGACCGGCGCCGCCCGCGTGGCGCTCGGGCCTGACCTTGCGCCTTACTACACTGATGATGAAAACCTGGCGTCTGGTATCGCAGAGGGGTCTTCCGCAAGCGGGGACCCGGCATGGCGGATGCCGCTCTGGGCGCCTTATAAGTCGATGCTGAAAAGCCCGATCGCCGATATCGTCAACAGTGCCTCTGGTGGCATGGCGGGCTCAATCACGGCAGCGATTTTCCTCAAACAGTTCGTCGATGCGAAGTCTTGGGTCCACCTGGACGTATGGGCCTGGCGTGAAGGCAAGTATGGCCGTCCGGCGGGCGGTGCAGCCTGCGGACTGCGCGCGATGTGGGAGACGGTGAAAGCGCGCTATTCCTAGCGCTCGTCGCTGATCACATATCGCGGCCCGACACCGAGGCGATAGGCTTTATCGTCTGGATTGTAGAGATTGCACGCTTTCAGCGATAGGCAGCCGCACCCAATGCAGCCGTCTAAGCGATCGCGCATGCGCTCCATCATGGCGATCCGCTCATCTAAAGTCTTGCGAAACGTCCGGCTGATCTTGCTCCAGTCAGCTTTTGTGGGCGTGCGGCCTTCCGGCAGGCTCGCCATCGTGTCTTTGATCTGCTCGATGCTGAGGCCAATCTGCTGCGCGATCAGAATGAAGGAGAGCCGGCGAATATCAGAACCTTCATAGCGGCGTTGATTGCCGTCATTGCGGTCCGGCGTGATCAGGCCTTTGCGCTCATAGAAGCGGATCGCAGAGACCGAGAGCCCGGTGCGCACGGCCAAATCGCCAATCGAGAGCCCTCGTTTCATAGGCATGAAAGTCTCCAAAATAAAAGCTTGACCTAAACTTAGGTTTAGGAATTACACCAAGTTCCAAGATCAATCAAATGCAGGAGATAAGGATGCAAAAAGCAATCTTGGAACACGTGAACATGACCGTCTCAGACCCAGATAAAACAGCGGAAATGCTGAGCGATTTGTTCGGATGGAAAATTCGGTGGAGCGGCGAGTCTCTTCACAATGGTCGCACCGTGCATGTCGGCAATGAGGATGATTATGTTGCGCTCTACAGCGTCGGCTCGCCGCGGGCCCTTGAGGCAAACGAGACTTACCGATTGGCAGGTGCGGTCAATCATCTTGGCATCTTGGTGCATGATCTTGCGGCAGCCGAACAAAAGATCCTGGAATATGGCATCAAAACGCACAGCCATCAGACCTATGAGCCCGGAAGCCGCTTCTATTTCCATGATCATGACGGCATCGAATATGAGGTGGTCAGCTATGCTTGAAGGATTGATCCAGGCTTACTTTGACGCGTTCGGAAAAGGATGGGCGCCAAGGGACGCCACCCCGTCACGTCTTCTTGACTCGCCAAGGTCTCAAACCGCGCTAAGCTCTTCCAGAGCGTTAGAGGGTAAAACGAGACATGCTGAAAAATTGGATCGTCGCAAGCGTCGCCGCATTGGGCCTAAGCGCCTGTTCAAACCTGGAGCTTCAAACCGCCGAAGCGCCATCGGTTAAGCCGCAACTGGCCAGCGCCGATGAGGCTGAGATCTCCGAGCCGGTGCTCGGTCCAGGGGACCGGATGCCTTCGGGCCGCGCCATTGGTACGCGCTCAGCGGTGGTCGCGCCGAGTGCAGCCGCAGCCACCGCGCACCCGCTCGCAACGCAAACCGCGCTCGACATTATGAAGCAAGGCGGCACGGCGATGGATGCCGCGATTGCTGCCAATGCCATGCTCGGCCTCGTTGAGCCAACAGGCAACGGCATTGGCGGTGATCTCTATGCCATTGTCTGGGACCCAAAGACGCGCCAGCTCTATGGCTATAATGGCTCCGGCAAGTCGCCTATGGGTGCGACGCTGGCGGATATGCAGGCTAAAGCTGACGCCTTCATGGATGGCGAAGAGATCCCGCCTTTTGGCGCGGCTCCTGTCTCAGTGCCAGGCACGATCGATGGCTGGTTCGCCTTGCATGAGCGCTTCGGCAAGCTCGACATGGCGGATAATCTCAAGCCGACGATTGAATATGCACGCAATGGTGCGCCGATCCCGGAAGTGATTGCGTTCTATTGGTCG
>JBCBDI010000039.1:0-14927 GCA_038529885.1 Pseudomonadota bacterium | reverse complement strand
GTGCATATGCCGCCTCTGGATTGGCGCTTAATCACCGCCGCTTCGAAGTCTTGGGAGCGCGCGGGTGAGCTTACCTTGCCGGGTTTGGGCGGCGTTGTCTTGGTCGAAGCTGTGAAGCGGCTTTATTCGCAACCGGGTGGCAGCGCAGCGGCGCCGGTGACCCAAGCTGTAAAGGCGGGCAAAGCCCGTCCGGTCATGCCCAGAAAGCTAGCAAGCGGTGGAGCCGCAACCCCTGTTGATAATACTGAAATTGACGTTATGCATATTACACATATGCGTGGTGTTAATGATTCAAACGGAGCCGGGGAAACATGAAACTTGTAACCGCTATATTCAAACCTAGCCGCCTCGATGCTGTAATTGACGCCCTTGGAGAGGCCGACGTTTCAGGTCTGACCGTCTCTGAAGTGCGTGGCTATGGCCGCCAGCAAGGCAAGACGGAAGTCTATCGCGGCGCTGAATATGAAGTCCGCCTTCTGCCGAAGGTGAAAGTCGAAGTGGCCTGCGGCGCGTCTGAAGCTGACCGCGTTGTTGAAGCGATCACGGCGGCGGCCAATACCGGTACGATTGGCGATGGCAAGGTGTTCGTGGTTGATCTCGAAACCATCGTGCGCATCCGCACAGGCGAGCGCAACGAGCAAGCGATCGGCACCTAAGCCTTTCTCAACAGACTTTGAATGCGCTCAGCCCTGGGCAGGATCTGCCTATGGCTTATCTACGCCCGAGGTGCGCATAAGGGTCGATCATGAACATTGCGATTATTGGAGCGGGTCTTGCCGGCCTGGTATTGGCGGACCGGTTAAACCGTGACCATCAGGTGCGTGTGTTTGAAAAAGCGCGCGGGCCTGGGGGACGCATGTCGACACGACGCGCCGACCCCTACGGTTTCGATCACGGCGCGCAATATTTCACCGCCGAGTCCGCTGCGTTCAAATCCTTTGTGGCCGCACACGAACAGGCCGGGCGTGTTGCGCCTTGGCCAGGCCAAGTCGAGTGCGTGGGCGGGGCGCAAGTGTCGTCGAAACCGAAATGGGTCGCCGCGCCCGGCATGAATTCGATTTGCAAAGCGCTCGCGCAAGGGCTCGATGTTCAGGCGGGTATCCATATCGAAACGCTCGCGCGCGCGGCATCGGGTTGGCACCTCGTGGATAAGACGGGGGCCACTTTCGGACCTTTCGATTGGGTCATTTCAACCGCCCCTGCCCCGCAAACGCAGGCCCTCATGCCGAGCAGTTTCTCGGGCCAAGCGGCACTTGAAAAGGTGCGGATGAGTGGGTGTTTCGCCCTCATGCTGGGCTTTGAGCGCCCACTTGAGCTCACTTGGACGGCGCTGAAGTCCGGAACGCCGCCGGTTGGGTTCATGGCGTTCAATTCACAAAAGCCGCAGCGGGCGCATGCCCCCTCCGTTTTGATCCAATCCTCAAATAAGTGGGCTGAGGCGCACCTCGAAGACGACCCCGATCATGTGACGGCGACACTGCTAGACGCGGCCTCAGAACTTGCCGGGATAGATTTATCAACAGCCCCGCATCAAGCCCTGCACCGCTGGCGCTATGCAGCGACGCCTGAACCGGCCGGCGTGGACTATTTGAAAGATGATGCCCTTTGCCTCGCGGCGTGCGGAGACTGGTGCGTCGGAAGCAAAGTCGAAGCGGCTTTTCTGAGTGCGACGCGGCTCGCCGATGCGCTGTTAGAGCCGGCTGATGGCGCATAAGAAGCCAAACCTACCGACCAAAGATTGCGTCGTTTGCGCGCGGCCATTTGCCTGGCGTAAAAAATGGGCAAAGAGCTGGGATCAGGTGAAATATTGCTCAGACCGGTGTCGCCGCGCCGCGCGCTCAAAAGCGACACGCCCTTGATTTTCCGTGCCGTTCCCGGCAGGTCAACTCGCTCAACTATGGAGTCTCCGATGACTGGGCCACAGGCTTTGCCAAATATTCTCGAGATCACCCCTTATAAAGGCGGACAAAAGCTCGTTGGGGCTCATAAATTATCGTCGAATGAGAACCCGCTTGGTTGCAGTCCAGCCGCGCAAGCGGCTGTGGTCGACGCTGCCAAGAGGATGGAGCTCTATCCAGACGGGTCAGCTTCAGCTCTGCGCGAAGCGATTGGTGCGAAATATGGCGTGGATGCTGACCGCATTGTTTGCGGCGCCGGGTCAGACGAGATTTTTCAGCTCTTGGGCCGAGCCTACCTGCGCCCGGGCGACAATATTGTGCAGAGCCAGCACGGCTTTCTGGTCTATCGGCTGATCGCCCAGCAATCTGGCGCTGACGTCCGAAGCGCGCCCGAAAAAGATCTGACCACCGATGTCGATGCGATGCTGGAACAGGTCGACGCGAACACCAAGATTGTTTTCCTGGCCAATCCGAACAATCCGACCGGCAGCTATATTCCCTACTCTGAGGTCAAACGCCTGCACGAAGGCCTGCCTGAAAATGTGCTCCTCGTCCTGGACGGGGCGTATGCCGAATATGTCCGCAACAATGATTATAGCTCTGGTCTGGAGCTGGCGGGTGAGCAAGCCAATGTCTTGATGACGCGCACCTTCTCCAAGATTCACGGGCTGGCCGCGCTGCGGCTCGGCTGGGCCTATGGGCCAGAAAGCGTGATTGATGCGATCCACCGCACGCGTGGGCCGTTCAATGTCAGCGCTGTGGCGCAGGCCGCCGGGATCGCGGCGATCAATGATGATGCGTTCCAAGCGCAATCGGCCGACCACAATATGAGCGAGCTTGAACGGGTGAAGAACGCGGTCGAAGCGGCGGGCTTTAAAACCTATCCGAGCGTCGGCAATTTTGTCCTGATCGAGTTTCCAGAAGCCGCAGGCCGAACCAGCGCCGACGCCGACACGTTCTTGCGCAATCGCGGCATCGTCATTCGCGATGTGAATGTCTATGGCTTGCCCACTTGCTTGCGCGCCTCGATTGGCACGACCGAGCAGAATGATGACATGATCGCGGCGATTGAGGCCTTTTCGAAAAGCTGATGACCGCGCCCGTTTTCGATAAGATTGCCATTCTCGGCATCGGCCTGCTTGGCTCGTCCATCGCGCATGCGGTGCGCGCCTATGGCGGCGCCGATGAGGTCGCGCTTTGGGATCTTTCGGAAGATGTGCGCAGCCGAGCAAGTCGCGTTGTGCCAGGCACCGTTGTCGAAACCGCGCACGCTGCGGTGGTGGACGCTAATTGTGTGATCATCTGTACGCCGCTCGGCGCGCTCAGCGAATTGACGGAGACAATCGCGGCTTCTCTCAAGCCCGGCGCCATTCTAACCGATGTCGGATCTGTGAAAAGCAAGGCGGCGACCGATATGGCCGCACATTGCCCGGCAGGGGTCCACCTCATTCCAGGTCACCCGATTGCAGGGACAGAGAAATCTGGACCAGAAGCCGGATTTGCGAGCCTGTTCCAAGACGCCTGGCATATTCTAACGCCGCTCTCTGATGAGGGGGCCGATTATGCGGGAGCTCTGGATCGCCTGATCGTCTTTTGGAAGGGCCTTGGCGCGAAAGTGGAGACCATGGACCCGGTTCGCCATGACCGCGTGCTCGCCATCACCTCGCATCTTCCGCACTTGATCGCCTATAATATTGTCTCAACTGCCTATGATATGGAAAGCGTGGAGCAGGGCGAAGTGGTCAAATATTCGGCCGGCGGGTTTCGTGACTTCACACGGATCGCAGCCTCCGACCCGACCATGTGGCGGGATGTCTTTTTGACCAATAAAGACGCTGTCCTCGAAACTCTGGGCCGATTCAGCGAGGATCTCGCGGCGCTCCAACGGGCCATTCGCTGGGGCGATGGTGAGACTTTGATGAAAGAGTTCACCCGCGCACGTGGCATCCGAGCGGCGATCATTGATGCGGGTCTTGATACGCCAGAGGCCGATTTCGGGCGCCGTCAAATCGATCCGAAGTCAGAGTAAAGCCAAAATCAGATGAAAGAACGGGCAGCGCTCCCCTTAAAAACGCCGCCCGCTCAAAGTGTCGAACGTGTCGACACAGTCGCATTGTGACCCACGCGTCTACGGACGGGCACATGGATCAAACGCGGTCGGACGCCTGCGAGATGAGGTGACTGCGGATCACCGTCTCGCCCCCTGTCCTGCAATTATCATTACAGATCGGTAACTGAATGAACGCGGTGTAATGCGTTGGCCTCTGTTCATATTCGCTCTTCTATGATGAATTTTGGGCTGCGCACGAGACAAAATGAAGAGATTTCAGCGCGCTGGGCCAGAATGGCACCGTTCATTGCGAGCATGACGCCCGCTATTCACAGTTGGAGGATTTGCATCATGACTAAATGGATCGCCGTATCTGCTTTGGCTCTACTCGGCGCGTGCGCCACGAGCGTCCCTTATGGTCCAGCAGAGAGCAGTAACGCCAAAGGCTATTCCGTTGTTCCGATCGAAAACAATCGGTTCCGTGTGTCCTATAAGGACAATACGATGGAGCTGGCGCGCAGCCGAGCCTTGCGCCGATCGGCTGAAGTGACGCTGGAGAATAATGGCGAATGGTTCCAAGTCGTCACTGCCTATTCCGATACGGGTGAACTTGCGGGCGGCGGCTCTTCGGTCTCAATTGGTGGCGGGTCCTCTTCGGGCGGGCGCACCAGTGTTGGGGTTGGGTTGGGCGTGTCTCTGCCGATTGGCGGCTCTTCAGGTCCGGTCGAACATGTCATGGAAATCATCACTGGCAGCGGGCCCAAGCCGGACAATCCGGATGCCTATGATGCCAGCGATGTACTTGCCAATCAGGTTGGCTTCTAAGCGGGAATTTCTTTTCCGGCCCAATCAAAGGCTTTGCCGGTGTCGCTGGAAGTTAGCCCAGATAGGACATCCAACAAATACGCGGCAGATTGATCCGCGGAAAAAAGCTGCTTGTCCGGAACGCCGCGCTGGAACGGTTTTGAAAGACCCGTGTCCACGGTGCCGGGATGCAGACTGACAATGATTGCCTCATCATTGCGCCGCGCTTGCTCTATCGCATAATTGCGGATCAACATGTTGAGCGCCGCTTTTGAGGCGCGATAGGCGTGCCAGCCACCGATCCGATTGTCTGAAATCGATCCGACACGCGCCGAGAGCGCGGCAAACACGCTGCGGCCTTTGCGCGGCATGAACGGCAAGAAGTGCTTTGCGACCAAGGCAGGACCGTAGGTATTGATGGCAAACACGCGCTCAAACGCGTCGGTGGATTGCTGTTTGAAAGAGCGCTCAGGCTGCAGATCCGCACCATCCGATAGCAGCCCGGTGGCGACAAAGACCAGATCCGGCGACCCATACTCTGCGACGGTTTCAGCGGCAGCCGCGATGCTGGCTTCATCCATGAGGTCAATCGAGCCTGGAACCACTTTTTCCGAGTCGACACCGATACCGGACCGCGAGAGTGCGTGCACGCGGCTCACGTCTGATCGTTCGGCGAGGGCGCGTGTGAGGGCGCTGCCGATGCCGCCGCTCGCGCCGATGATAACTGCCTGCATGTTGAGCTCCTATCGCGAGAGGAGCTAGGGCGAAGCGCGGCCCAGAAAACCTAAACCCGCAGCCCGGTCTTTTCGCGATAGATGGTCAGGAGGTCGAGCTGGCTCTCGGTCGGATCGCCTTCAGCTTCAGATACCGCGACCAGCATGCCATCGAGATCAACCAATTCCTTGTTCGTCATACCTGGGCTTCGGCGGACAAAATCGGTCATCTTGGACATCACGACATGCGCCGCGCCGCCATTCCGCGAGAGCCACCCGGCTTGCGTGATGAGAGAATTGGCGTCGGCTTCGTTGAACTCGAAATGGTGCATCACCTCGCCGCGCACGGCCGCCTCTTGGCGTTCGGTGAGCGTGCCGCGGGCTTGCGCGATTTCCAGCATCAGAATGGCGGCGGCCTCGCGTGGATCATCTACCGCGGACAAGCCGACTTTGCCCGTCTTGTTTTTGAACCGCATCTTGCGCGGGAGATTGCCGACCGTTTCGGCAATCTTACGTCCATCTTTGGCGACTTCTTGCAAAGCCTTGATCCGCCAATACCAGACGGCAACAAACCCCAATATCCCATAAGGATGACCAAAAACTGCATTGCCGGTGCCTCGTCCGCGTTAAGTTACCGTAACCCCAAATTCAGCGTCATTGAAGTGAAGTTTAGGACCTGCCATGGTCTTTTTCATGACACTTGATGAATATAATGACTTTTGCGCCGGACTCACCGCGACAAGCCGGGTGGTGCAATGGGGCGGCAGTCATGTTTGGAAGGTGGGCGGCAAAGTGTTTGCGGTCGCGGGCTGGGGCGATGAAGACTTCTTCGCGGTCACCTTCAAAGTGACGCCGCTCTCTTATGAAATTTTAAGCGAGCAACCCGGCCTTCGGCCTGCGCCTTACCTGGCCTCACGCGGGATGAAGTGGATCCAGCACTATGCTGAGCCAGGTCTCAAGGACGGCGATCTCAAAGCCTATATAGAAACAAGCCACCGGCTGGTCGCCGATGGCTTGTCCAAAAAGAAGCAAAAAGAACTCGGTCTTCTTGCCGGCTAATTACTGGCTGCCGCCGCTGGCGTCTGGTGCCAGACCTTCCGGATTGTGCGCCTGTTGAACGACATAAGCGCGGATCGACTCGACCTCTTCCTCAGTCAGCACATCGGCGAAGGAGACCATGCCAATCGATTGCAGATTGCCGTCAATGATAACGCCCTTCCAGGCCTCGGCGCTGCTCGTATAGGCTGACCAGCGAAGATCCGGCAGGATGCCCGAACTCGCCGCGAATGGGCCATGGCAGACCGTGCAGTTGCGCGCATAGTGGATCAGGCCGTCTGCGAGCTGGACCTCTGACCCGAACTCTTCGGCTTTCGGTGTTGGCTCAACCAGCGGGATGTCAATATCTGCAATCACCTCTGTCCCACCCAGCTTAAACGTCACGACTTTGCCCACAGATGGCGGAACCGCTTCAGGCGCAGCCAGCCCGCCCGCTGTCAGAAGATAAGCAGAGCCCCAGCCAGTGGTGATGGTGACATATTGCTCGCCATCTATCTCAAACGTGCCCGGGCCAGATGCCGCCCCGCTTTTGACGTCGGCGGTCCACAGAACATCGCCCGTGGCGGCGTCATAGGCGGAAAACTCGCCATTGAGCTTGCCTTGGAAGACCACGCCGCCCGCAGTCGAAAGCACGCCGCCATTCCATGGGCCATCATGTTCGACGGTCCAGCGCGCTTTTTGTGCCACTGGGTCCCAAGCGATCAAGCGACCTTTTAGGCCTGAACGTAGGAATTTCGTGACTTCGGCGGGGAGCACTTGCGGCACGCCCGCGGCGAAGTCTGCGCCTGTATTCCATTTAGACGAATTGTCCTGGAAGCGTGGATCGGTCGCATAAGCCTGCGGGATCTCTTGCGCGGGGATATAGGCGAGGCCGACATCCGGATTGTAAGCCATCGGGTGCCAATTGTGGCCCCCTAGCGGGCCCGGCGTCTGCAAGTATGGGATCTCCGCATAGCGCGCTTCCGGCACTTCGATCGGGCGTCCGTCTTCGGTCAGGCCCGTTGCCCAATTCATCGGCACATAATTATTGCCGGAAATGAACTCACCCGTGGCGGCATCGATCACATAGAAGAAGCCATTCTTTGGTGCTTGCATGACGACGCGGCGGTCCGCGCCTTCATCGCCGAGGGGCAGTGTCGCGATGATCAGCGTTTGCGTGGCTGTATAGTCCCAATTGTCGCCCGGCGTGGTTTGGAAGTGCCACTTATATTCGCCAGAGTCAGCATCGACCGCGACGATGGAAGACAGGAACAAATTGTCGAGCCCAGACGGGTCGCGCAAAGACTGGTTCCAGGGCGAGCCATTGCCGACACCGAAAATCACGCTGTCATTAACCTCGTCATAGATGATCGAATCCCAGACGGTGCCGCCGCCGCCATCCGTTTTCCAGGCGCCCGTATCGCCCCAGGTGACATTTCCGACTTGCTCAAACGCGCTGTCAGAGGCCGCGCCATCTGGCTGTTTGTCAGCGCTCGGCACCGTATAGAACCGCCAGATCAGCTCGCCCGTTTGGGCATCAAGTGCATTCAGATAGCCCCGCACGCCGAGCTCAGCGCCGCCATTCCCGATCAGGACTTTACCATCGACAATGCGCGGTGCGCCTGTGATCGTGTATGGCTTGGATTGGTCCACGGTGACCTGCGACCAGACCACTTCGCCGGTTTTAGCGTCGAGCGCTTCGACCCGGCCATCAATGACGCCGAGATAAAGCTTGCCATCATAGAGCGCGACCCCGCGATTGACGACATCGCAGCACGCATTGACGCCCACTGCACGATCGACATCTGGATCATAGACCCAAAGCTCTTCGCCGGTAACCGCATCAAGGGCATAGACGATGGACCAGGCCGAGGTGACATACATCACGCCATCGATCACGATCGGTGTTGATTCCACGCCGCGCGAGGTCGCCAAATCATAAGTCCAAGCGACGCCGAGATCGGCCACATTCTCCGTCGATATACCGGTCAGTGGCGAATGGCGCGTTTCTTCGCGGTCAAAGCCATAGCTGAGCCACTCTTCTGGCGTCTCTGCGGCCGCGTTCAACCGCGCTTCTGTGACCGCCGCGAAGGCGTCTGCAGCGGGCTGTTCGGGTGCTGTGTCGGTGCTTTGCGGCCCTGAACATGCAGACAGGGCAAAGATTGAGGCTGCCGCAGCAGCCACGATGTGAAGCGGTTTCATAGGCGCTTTCCCTTGTTTCCTCACTTGGAATGGCGTCTTACGCGCCACTTTTCTGCTTCCAAATTAGGGAAAATCGCTGGACTGTCGAGTACCGACGCGGCGGCAATGATGGGAGCTGATAAAAATGTGGCACCGCATCAGAGGCGACTTATATCCAGTCCGGGCGTCCGGTACGCAGCGGGGTTTTTACGATGTCGACCGAGCCTAAGCTCAAAAAAAACCTCACCCTGTTTGACGTTTATGCCGTCTCAACCGGCGCAATGTTTAGCTCCGGCTTCTTTCTGTTGCCGGGCATTGCGGCGAGCTATACTGGCGACTCTGTCTACCTTGCCTATTTGCTGGCGGGCTTTCTGATCATTCCGGCTATGCTCTGTATGGCCGAGCTTTCCACGGCGATGCCGAAAGCCGGCGGGACTTATTACTTCCTCGACCGCGCGCTCGGACCACTCTTTGGCACGATTGGCGGGCTAGGATCCTGGATCGCGGTTGTGTTCAAAAGCGCCTTCGCCCTGGTCGGTATGGGCGCCTATCTCAGTCTCTATCTCGATGTGCCGATCCTGGTGCTGGCGGTGATCCTGACCCTGGTCTTCGGCCTGATCAACGCGTTCGGCGCGAAAGAAACAACCTTCTTGCAGCGCCTCTTGGTGGCGACTTTGGTCATCATCCTCGCCGCCTTTGTGATATTGGGCCTCGCCCATACCGGCGTCGCGGATGGATTGCGCCCGAATGAAGGCACACAGCCCTTCTTCACCGCCGGAACCGTTGGCTTCGTGGCGACGATCGGCCTGGTCTTTGTCTCTTATGCTGGTCTCACCAAAGTCGCGAGCGTGGCCGAAGAGGTCCAAAGCCCCGACCGTAACATCCCGCTTGGCATGGTGTTGTCGCTGCTGACCGCGACTAGCATCTACACGCTCGGCCTGATCGTCATCATTTCCGTGCTGCCGATTGAGAGCCTGTATGGCAGCCTCACCCCGGTTGCTGATGCCGGCCGCCGTTTTGTTGGCGATTGGCCGTTCGATCTTGGTGTGATCCTGATTGTGGTGTCCGCGATTGCGGCCTTCGCCTCTACCGGCAATGCCGGGATCATGTCCGCCAGCCGCTATCCTTATGCCATGGCGAAAGACAAATTATTACCGGAACGGTTCGCCGTGATCGGTCGTTTTGGCACTCCGGTTTTTTCCATCGCCGTCACCACGTTGAGCATGGTCGCGGTCCTGCTCCTGTTCAATGTTGAAGCCGTCGCCAAGCTTGCGAGTGCGTTCCAGCTCTTCTTGTTTGGCCTTGTCAGCGTCGCCGTGATCGTGATGCGGGAAAGCCAAATCGCGACCTATAAGCCGGGCTACCGCCTGCCTTTCTATCCATGGTTGCCGATTATGGGCATCTTGGTCTCGTTCTGGCTGATCGTCGAGATGGGCATTCTGGCGATCGGCTTTACCGGCATGCTGACCATCGCCTGCGCGCTGTGGTTCCAATTCTATGCCTCAGGCCAATTGGTCCGGCGCGGGGCGATCTATCA
This sequence comes from Pseudomonadota bacterium, assembly GCA_038529885.1. GTDB lineage: Bacteria > Pseudomonadota > Alphaproteobacteria > Caulobacterales > Hyphomonadaceae > Henriciella. The sequence continues at coordinate 4,709 of JBCBDI010000039.1, read as the reverse complement.
TGTGCATGAACGCCTGGGGCAAATGCGCTATGAGGGCCTTGAGCGCGAGCTAATGACGATCATTCATGATCGCACGCAAAAGCAGAACCTGACTTATGAAGCCCTGATCGCCCGCTCGATTGTGCATACCTATAGCCACGGCACTTATACGCGGGAAATGCTGATAGATGAGGTCAAAAATATCGGTCACAGCGCCTATGGGATTGAAGAAGAAGTCATGGAGAGCGTCTTCAATACAGGCACCGCGACGCTGCATCCGTTAAGCGATCATGTCCTCCTCGCCTATCGCAGCCATGATGGCCTCTCCAGCCCAGAATTGGTTGTGTTCCGCTTTACCCGTTTGGCGCGGATGGAGATGGAAGAGGCGCAAGACGTTCACACGATCATGATGCTGATCTGTCCGCGTAAACCGGCTGGATTGGACCTGCGCCTTGCCGGTCACTTGGCCGAAGTTGTGCAGTCGTTCGACTTTGAGCGCCGCTGGCTCGCGGCCACATCGGACAAGGATATGAATGAGATCCTGATGCGGGATGATCATTTCCTGCATGCGCCAATCTCAGACCTTCGCGCGCTGCAAGACTCGGTTGGCCAGCCGCTGGGGGACATCGAGCTGCCTGGAAGTTGCCTGATCGCGATCATTGAACGAGATGGCGACATTATCATTGCGGCGCCAAAAGAGGTCCTGCAGCCGGGCGACCATGTCGCGGTGATCGGTGAGCCTGAAGACTTAACGGTGCTGGTAAAAGGCTAAGCGCTAAGCGCGCTTTTAAGGTCGGCTTGTGCAGCCTCAATCGCCGTGCTGATCAGCTCACTCCAGGCGTCTAAAGACGTCGCCGCTTCAGAGCCTTTCGGGAAGGTCACCGATCGAGACGCGTTCACGCAGCCGCCCTGGCCATCAACAAATCCAGCCAGAGCATCCGACGCCCCTGCCCCCTGAGCGCCATAACCCGGCACCAGGAAGAGCGCTTTCGGCGCGAGCGCGCGCAGCGTCCGCGCCTCTTCCGGCCCCGTCGCGCCGGTGACCAGCATCAGGCCAGACCAACCGGAACGGCCCTCTAACCGCGTGATGAGCGGCGCTAAGCTTTCGACCACGCGCGCGTAGAGCGGCGCGCCCTCGAGGTCGCGGGCTTGATAGTCGGCGCTGCCAGGATTGCTGGTCCGCGCGAGAACGATGACCCCTTTGCCGGAGGCTTCTGCCGCCCGCACGTGCGGCTCCAAAGTATCGAGCCCCATATAGGGGTTCACTGTGAGCGCATCGCAGGCAAAGGGCGCGTCTTTTGCCAAGTGCGCAGCGGCATAGCCTTCGGCGGTGGAGCCGATATCGCCGCGTTTGGCATCCATCAGCACAATCAGCCCGGCCTCTTTGGCTGCGGAGCACACATTGGCGAGCGCCCGCATGCCTTGCCAGCCATGGCGTTCAAACAGACCCGCTTGAGGCTTTACAATACCGGCCCGCCCCGCAGCCGCCATAACCAAAGCGATGCCCCATTTTTCTAGGCCGTCTGGCGTATCACCGCCAAAAAGGTCGGGGATCCGTCCGGCATGGGGGTCAATACCCACACAAAGCGGGCCGTGTTGAGCGGTGGCGGCGATCAGGCGGTCTGCAAACATGAGCGGATTAGTTTTCTTCCACGCTGCAAGCGACTTTAACGACTTGCAGATTGCGCCGCGCATAGTCGGCTTCTTGGCCATAGGTTTCAGCCGAGAAGGATCTTGGTTCCTCGCCCAGCGTATCGGCGCCCGTGGCTCTGATGAAATTCGCCACGGTTTCAGGCGCGGCGGTGTAGATCCGTCCCCGGCGCGCGCTTTCGGCGACGATAACGCCGCGAACATTGCCAGCTTCGTCATAGACCGGGCCGCCGCTGAGCCCACCAAGCGACCCCATAAGGCCGCGCGTACGCCCAGTTTCTGCCCATGCAAGGACAGTCTCACTGTTCGAGCGTTGACCGCGTGAAATCAGATTGGACCGTGCCATCAAGCGCGATGCCGCTTCCCCCGGGCGGCCCTGTGGGTAGCCAACATGGAAGCCATACGTGCCGATGCGCAAATCATTGTCGGTATTGATCGGCGCGGGGTTCGGGCTCGACTCCGTCTCAATCAATGCAAGATCTGAGCGTTCCGAGACGACCACGCTGCGCGCCCGTGTGTATTGGCCAGGGGCGACCAGCAAAGAGACCTCATTGCAGCCGTCGACCACATGGCGCGCGGTCAGCCATTGGCCGTTGCCATTAATCGCAAAGGCCGTCCCGATACCGCTTTTCGGCGCGGTGACTTGCACCAAGACGCGCTCATCAAAGGCTGACGGCGGCGGCAACATCGCGCCTTCCTGCTTGATCGCTTCTGGTGGCGGCGGCGGTGCATCATCAGACCCGCCCGAAAAGATCGCCCACAGCACCACGCTAAGCGCGAGCGCATAGAGTATCCAATCAGGTATCCATTTTAGCACGCTACGCTGTTCCTTTTACACGCGACCAATATTGGGATCCCAAAGCCCGGCGGCAAGCAACATCGCCGCAGACAGCTTGGCGGCGATGAGAACAATCGCTGCGCCCGCTTCATCATTCTGGATCCGATTGGGAATATCGCGCAGCAACATGTCGATAATGCGATAGGTCAGGAGCTGCAGCAGGAGCGATACCGTTCCCCATATGACGAGATCCAACAGGGTGAGGCTTGAGGCCAGGCAAGACGCGATTGGCAGCGCGAGGCCAGCAATTGCGCCTGATAAGGCGAGACCAGCTGCGCCATTCCCGCCGCGCACCAGCGCCAATTCCTTCCACGGCGTGAGCAAAATATAGATCGTGCTCGCGAGGATCAGAAGCACACCTGCAGTGCCCGTCATGAGGAGGAAATCAGGGAAACCCTGGCGGAAGGATTCTAGCGTTGCCGACATACGTAAAACTCTTACCTATAAAGCCACCCGCATTTGCTCTAACCAAGCCCGCGGATGTGCTCAAGACAGAAGGACGCAAAATGCTCAAAGGAAAGACGGCGCTGGTGACCGGATCGACCAGTGGAATTGGGCTCGGAATCGCAAAAGCCCTTGCAGAACAAGGTGCTAACATTGTTCTGAGCGGTCTTGCCAGCGATGATGAGGTCGAAGCGCTAAAGTCAGATTTTCAAACGAATTACGGCGTGAAGGTTGGCTTCTCCGGTGCAAACCTCACCGATCCCGACGCAATCGAAGGCATGATGGGCTATGTCGCGCGCGATTTTGGCGGCGCCGATATCCTGGTCAATAATGCCGGCGTTCAGCATGTCTCGCCGATAGAAGACTTTCCTGTCGCGCGCTGGGACCTGATCATCGCGCTCAACCTCACCGCCGCCTTTCACACCACGCGCATGGCGATCGCAGGCATGAAGGAGAAAGGCTGGGGCCGCATCATCAACACCGCCTCGGCCCATGCTTTGGTCGCCTCGCCTTATAAGTCGGCCTATGTCGCGGCCAAGCATGGCATTTCTGGTTTGACCAAAGTCGTCGCACTGGAGGGTGCTGAGTTCGGGGTTCGCTGCAATGCGATTGCGCCGGGCTATGTCTACACCCCGCTGGTCGAGGGCCAAGTTGCCGACACGGCGAAAGCGCGCGGCATGACGGAAGAGCAAGTGAAGCGCGATGTGCTGCTCGCCGCGCAACCGACCAAGGAATTCGTGACCAGTGAGCAGATTGGCGCCTTTGCCGCTTTCTTATGCTCGCCTGGCGCAGATGGGATCAATGGCGCGACCCTTAGCATGGATGGCGGCTGGGTTGCGCAATAGGGTGACGCTATCGCTCTAATCGCCGCATTTTACTGTATTTGGCGGGCAAATTCGGCGTCTTGGCAATTGATCTCGCAATGCTAATCCGGTAGCGAAATTTCAACGCGGCGTTTGCCGGGATACTTCAGGAGTTTCCATGTCTCTCGCCGGTTATGAAATCTTCGGATTGATAGGATTTTTCTTCGCCGCTTATGCGGTGATCGCGAACGACTCCATTCAGACGCTCGGTACATTCCTCGCCTCCAACTCCCATCGCCCTTGGTGGATCTTGTGGCTGTTTGCGGCCGGCATCATGGTTGGCGCGCTCTTGTTTCAACTGTTTTTCGGCGGCGGCGATATTGCCGACGGCAAGCTAAACAAGATCCCTTACCCAGAAGGCGGCATTCAATGGTGGCACGCCTTGCCGCCCATTGTGCTTTTGTTCCTGACCAGATTTGGTATTCCAGTCTCAACCACATTCTTGGTTTTGACCGTTTTCGCGCTGTCCGGCGGCGGCGCGACCGAAGGCGTCATGGGCAGCATGCTGATCAAATCGCTGACCGGCTATGTGGTTGCGTTTGCCGCGGGCGCGGTGGTCTGGCTCTTAATTTCTCGCATGTGGGAAGTCTGGGTGGGCCGCACCCGCGATGATGATGAGCGTCTGCACCCGATGTGGACGGTGTTCCAGTGGGCGACGACCGGCTTTCTGTGGTGGACCTGGCTGTTGCAGGACTTTGCCAACATCTTCGTCTTCATGCCGCGTGAACCGGTCTTCGCCGATGACGGTACGATCACCATGATGGTGTTTAAGCCAGAAGTGATCATTGGCGGCGCGCTCTTAATGGCGGCGATGATGGCCTATATTTTCAAGACGCGCGGCGGTGAGATCCAAAAGATCGTTCTCTCAAAAACCCATACGACAGACATCCGTGCGGCGACGATCGCATAAATCAGGTCGACAATCGTCGCCGCAC